>CBDUSX010000396.1:0-2890 GCA_965369935.1 uncultured bacterium | reverse complement strand
CGGCCGGCCTCGGAGAGGCGGAGATTGATGTTGAAGGCCGCGCTGATCAGGCCCAGATGGGTGAAGGCCTGAGGGAAGTTGCCCAGGTGCTCGCCACTCGGCCCAAGCTCCTCCGCGTAGAGCCCCAGATGGTTGGCATAGCCGAGCGCCTTTTCGAAGATGAAGCGCGCCTCGTCCAGGTCCCCCGCGCGGGCCAGGGCCTCCGCGTACCAGAAGGTGCACATGGTGAAGGTGCCCTCTTCCCCCGTCAGGCCGTCCGATGCCGCGTCGGCGATGTTGTAGCGGTAGACCAGGGAATCGTCCACCAGCTCCTGCTTGATAGCCTTCATGGTGGAAATCCAGCGCGGATCGTTGGGGCTGATGATCTTCACCAGCGGCATCAGGAGGTTCGCCGCATCCATGTTGCGGGAGCCCTTGTATTGCACGAAGGCCTGAAGGTCCTTGTCCCAGAAATCCTCGAAAATTTCATTGTAGATGTCGTTCCGCGCCTCGAACCAGCGGCTGAGGGGGGAGGGGAAGGAGCGCGCCTGGGCGATGCGGATGCCGCGGTCAATGGCCACCCAGCACATGACGCGGGAGTAGAGGAATTCCTTGCGTCCGCCCCGCACTTCCCAGATGCCCTCGTCGGGCAGGCGCCAGTTGTCCACCACCCAGTCCACCAGCCGCACCAGGTTTTGCCACAGGTCGTGATGGATGGGCTGACCGTAATTGTTGTACAGGTAGACCGAATCCATCAACTCGCCGTAAATGTCCAACTGCAACTGGTTGTATGCGTCGTTGCCCACCCGCACCGGCGAAGACTTGCGGTAGCCCTCCAGGTGGGGCAGGGAAAACTCGGTCAGGTCGTGCCGGCCGTCGACGCCGTACATGAGTTGCAGCGATCCGTCCGGATTGAGCTCGTGGCAGCGCCCCTCGATCCACTTCATGAACGCCTCGGCCTCCTCGGTGAAGCCGAGCCGGATCAGGCCATACAGGGTGAAGGACGCATCCCGGATCCAGGTGTAGCGGTAGTCCCAGTTGCGCTCGCCCCCGATCGTTTCGGGCAGGCCCAGGGTGGGCGCCGCCACGATGGAGCCGTGGGTCTGGGAGGTGAGCAGCTTGAGCACCAGCGCGGAGCGGTTGACCATCTCCCGCCAGCGCCCCTGGTACATGGACTTGCTGATCCAGCCCCGCCAGAAATTGACCGTCTCCTTGAAGGACTCCGACACGAAGCCCGGCGCCGCGCTGGCCGTTTGCTCCCCGGGCGTGGCCAGTTCCAGCACGAACGCCGCGGTTTCTCCGGCGCGCAGGGTGAATTTGGCCACCGCCGCGCCGTTCTGGATTTCCACCGGCACCGCGGTGCGCAGGCGCAGCGCAATGCCGTCATCCCCCTCCGAAATGAACAGCACCTCTGAATCCTTGCGCTCCACCCGGTGGGAGGCCCGGGCGTAATCGAAGCGTGGGCCGCAATACAGCCGGAACTCCACCTCGCCCCGCACCGTCTTCACCCGCCGCACCATCTCGTGGGTGGGGTCTTCCATTTCGACCGGCATGAAATCGGATATTTCCGCCACGCCCTCGTCGGAGAGAAACCGCGTGAGCAGCACATTGGTGTCGGGGAGGTAAATTTGCTTGTGGCGCACCTTGGTGAAGGTGGGGCAAATCTGAAAGCGCCCCCCTTTCTTGTCGTCCAGCAGAGCGGCGAAAATGGTCGGCGAGTCGAAATGGGGAAACGACATGAAATCAATCGAGCCGTTTATTCCGACGAGCGCCACCGAATGCAGGTCGCCGATAACCCCGTAGTTTTCAATTGGCTGATAGCCCATCCGCCTGCCTTCCCATGCCAACTTATCGTTAACCGGTGATCCACCCGGAGCGCACGGCCCGCCCGTGTTCCGCGGCCCGGCCGCCCGGTGCGGCGATAATTACCGCTTCCTGAAACCCTGTTTCGCGGCTGTTCCGGGCCCATGCCGGACAAGCAGATTGGAGTTGCAATAACCGGGCAGAATCCGGAAGCATTACGTCTCTATATTTTCCCAAGGTTTATTTCAAGCGGGGAAATTCGCGCGCTCCGGCCGGTCCGGCCATGCGCCGGGCGCCTCACCGCAATCGGGGGACTCCATGGTCAACTACAAAATTCTGGTCAAGGGCAACAACTTCAAGTTCGTGGAGGGCTCCATCGGCTTCGCCAATCTGGTGCTGGTGGAGTCCGCGGACGGCCTGATCCTCTTCGACACCGGCCACTACAACAACCGCGGCATGCTGCTCAAGGCGCTGGCAGACGCCAATCTTGAGCCGGGGGACATTTCGGCCGTCGTGCTGTCCCACCTGCACTACGACCACAGCATCAACGTAGACCTGTTCCCCAAGGCCCATGTCTACCTTTCCCAACGGGAATGGGACTATGCCGAAAGCCCCAATCCGGACGACAAATTCATTCCCTGGAAAATCCGCGATCTGCTGGGCGAGTACCAGCTCACCCTGATTGACGGCGACAGGGACATCGCCAAAGGCGTGCATTTTTTCCAGACGCCGGGCCACACGCCCGGCAGCGCGGCATTGGCCCTGGAAACCAGGCAGGGCACCGTGGTGCTGGCGGGGGACGCCATCAAATACCCCAAGGAAATCCTGCTCAAGCGGCCGGACATGGCCTTCGACTCCCAGGAAAACGGAACCAAGAGCATCAGCAAAATCATGGAAATGGCGGACGTGATCGTGCCGGGCCATTTCGGCGAACTCTGCCGCTGCGAGGAGCAGTTCGTCTGGGAGGAAGACGCGGTGCTGTCCCTGGTGGCGCGCTAGCCCAGCAGTAAGCGCAACGCCTCGGCCGCCCTGGCGTAAATACCCGGCCGCTGGCTCTCCCGCGGACCGGCCACGTTGAGGCGGGCGACGCGATGGGCCTCCAGCCACT
>CBDUSX010000395.1:0-2890 GCA_965369935.1 uncultured bacterium | reverse complement strand
TTGACTTCGTAGCCGGCGGCCTCGCGGTCCCAGGTGCCGGGGGTCAGGCCGGATTCGCGCAGCTTGGCCTTTTGGATTTTTTCCGTGAGGGTCTTGGGCAGGACGGGCAGGAACTCCACGTAGCGCGGCACGGAGAAGTAGGGCATGTTCTTCTGGCACAGGTCCAGCAGTTCCTCCGGCGTGGCCTGCCGGCCGGGCTTGAGCACGATGCAGACCTTGATCTCGTCCTCGCCGCCCTTGATTTCGGATTTCACGGCGATGGCCGCCACGTCCGCCACGGCCGGGTGGCCGCCCAATACCTGCTCGATCTCGTAGGAGGAGATATTCTCGCCCCGGCGGCGGATGCGGTCCTTGATGCGGTCCTCGAAGTAGAAGTAGCCGTTCTCGTCGCGCCGCGCGGCGTCCCCTGTGTGGAACCACAGGTTGCGCCAGGTTTCCACCGTCTTGTCGTCCATGGCGTTGTAGCCCTGCATGAAGGCGAAGGGCTCGTTGGGCCGCACCACGATTTCCCCCACCTCCCCCGGCGGCAATTCCTCGTCCGTGTCCGGGTTCACTATCTTTACGTCGTAATAGGGAGTGTAGGGCTTGCCGCAACTGCCGGGCACGGGAGGCGCGTCCGGCGGGTTGTACAGCGGGATGTTGACCTCCGTCATGCCGTAGGCCTCCACGATCTGCACGCCGAACCGTTCGCGCCACAGCTTCACCACCTCCGGGCCGGAGGGAATGGACAGGATCAGCCGCAGCTGATGGTCGCTGTCCTCCGGGCGCTCCGGCTGGCGCACGACGAATTCGTTCATCACCCCCAGCAGGTTGGTGATGGTGGCGCCGCAGGCGCGCACGTCGTTGAGCCAACCCGAGGCGCTGAAGGCCGGCGCCACCATGCACCTGCCCCCGGCCTGCATGGTGCCGTAGTATTGCATCAGCATGGCATTGGCGTGGAAGAGCGGCATGGCGATGTAGTACACGTCGTCTTCGCTGAGGCTCAGATTTTCCACCGTGCCCCAGCCCAGCATGTACAGGTGCGCATGGGGCATCAGCACCCCCTTGGAAGGGCCGGTGGTGCCCGAGGTGTACATGATGGAGCCCAGCTCCCAATAGTTCACCTCCACCCGCGGGGGGGCGGCCGGCGCTTCCAGCAGGGACTCGAAGGGCAGCAGCTCGATGCGTTCGAAAGACGGCAGGCTGTCCTCTCCGTCCGACAGGCCGGGGACGAGCGCCCGCTTCAGCCCGGGCACCTTCGCTTCGATCTCGTGCAGCCAGGGCAGGTGGCCGCGCGCGACGACCATCAGTTCGGCCCCGCAGTTGTTCAGCACGTGCTCCAGGAACACCCCCTTGTACGCGGTGTTGACGGCCACGTGCACCGCGCCCAGCCGGCTGATCCCGAACCAGGTGTAGCAATACTCCAGGGTATTGGGCAGCATCACCGCCACGCGGGTGTCCCGGCCCACGCCCATGGCCGCCAGGCCGTTGGCCACCCGGTTGCCCTGCTCGTCCGCCTGGCCGTAGGTGATTTGCGGGCCGTTCCCGATCTGCATGAAGGGTTGGTCCCCGCGCCGCGCCGCCTGCTCGGCCAGCACCTTGCCCACCACCCAGTCCGCCTTGTCCCTGTTCTCCCGCACGTCCCAATTTCTCCAATGGAAATCCGCCAACGCCCTCTCAAAGACGATGCCGCACAAGAATCCCCGAGCAACGGGTACCGTATTGGCTACCGCCAATCGGGGGGAAATGGCAATCCCAGGGGTTTACGGAACATCGCCCGGGGTGCGGCGGATCAGCGGGGCGGGCACGTCCTTGCGCGGCGCGGTCCGTGCGGATACCTTGGGGACATGAAAAACACGGAACCGGGCACGGTGGCGGCGCCCCACATCTGGGCATCCGGCGGGCGCTCCTGGGCCACCCTGGGCGCATGCGGCGCCGCGCACGTGATCCACGACGGGCTGGTGGCCGTCGTGTACGTGCTGCTGCCGGTGTGGGCGCAGAGCTTCTCCTTGTCCCTGGTGCAGGCCGCCGCGCTCAAGACCGCCTACGGGGCGGCCCTGGCGCTGTTTCAGGTGCCCGCCGGCTTTCTCTCCGAGCGGCTGGGGGAGCGCGGGCTGCTGGTGGCCGGCACCGCCCTGGCGGGCATCGGCTACCTGCTGCTGGGCTGGGCGGGGAGTTTCGCGGGGCTGCTGGCCGTGCTGCTGCTGGCCGGCATCGGGGCCTCCGTGCAGCACCCGCTGGCCTCTTCCCTGGTTTCCGGCGCCTTCGAATCCGGCCCCCGCCGGGCCGCCATGAGCACCTACTATTTCAGCGGCGATCTGGGCAAGATGGCCCTGCCCGCCCTGGCCGCCCTGAGCCTGGGGGCCTTTCCCTGGCAGCACACCACCACCGGCGTGGGCCTGCTGGCCCTGGCCGCCGCCGTGGGGCTGCTGTTGTCCCTGCGCTCGGCCCCCGCCGCTCCGCGGGAAGAAGCGGCGCCGGAAGCCGCCCCGGCCGCTGGTTTGACCGGAGGGTGGGGCATCACCGACCGCGCCGGATTCACGGTGCTTTCCCTGATCGGCATAATCGAGGCCGGCACGCGGGGGGGGCTGCTGGTGCTGCTGCCTTTCCTGCTGATCGACAAGGGCGCGTCGGTGGAAATGGTGGGGCTGGCCCTGACCCTGCTGTTCGCCGGGGGGGCCTGCGGCAAGTTCGTCTGCGGCCTCATCGCCGGGCGGATCGGAATCCTGCGCACGGTGCTGGTCACCCAGTCGCTCACCGCCGGCGGCATCCTGCTGGTGGTATCCGCGCCCCTGGAACTGGAATACCTGCTGCTGCTTCCCTTCGGCATCGCGCTCAACGGCACCGCCTCCGTGCTGGTGGGCACCGTCGCCGACATGATCGCCCCGGAGCGCCGGGCGCGCGCCTTCGC
>CBDUSX010000394.1:0-2890 GCA_965369935.1 uncultured bacterium | reverse complement strand
GACGCCAAGGGCGACGCCATCCTGGCCGAGTTCGCCTCCGTGGTGGACGCGGTAAAGGGCGCGGTGGAAATCCAGCGGGAGTTAGCCGAAAAGAACGCCGAACTGCCCGACGAGCGCAGCATGGCTTTTCGCATCGGCATCAACCTGGGCGACGTGGTGGTCAAGGACGACGCGATTTACGGGGACGGGGTCAACGTCGCGGCGCGGCTGGAATCACTGGCGGAGCCGGGAGGCGTCTGCATCTCGCGAAGTGCCTACGATCAGGTCAAGAACAAACTCAAGCTGGAATACGAGTACCTTGGGGAGCAGCAGGTGAAGAATATTGCCGAGCCGGTGCGGGCCTATCGGGTTGGGGCGCGGGCCGAGGCGGAACCCGCCGGAGAGGAGAGCGCAGCGGAGGCGATTCCCACGGCAAACGATGCCGTCCTTCCCTTTGCCGAGGGGCAGCAGCTGCCTCTGCCCGACAAGCCCTCGATTGCCGTGCTGGCTTTCGAGAACATGAGCGGCGATCCGGAGCAGGAGTATTTTAGCGACGGAATCAGCGAGGACATCATTACCGACCTTTCCAAGCTTTCGGAATTGTTCGTGATCGCCCGCAACGCCTCTTTTACCTACAAGGGGAAGGCCGTGCTTCCCCAGCAGGTAGGGCGGGAAATGGGGGTGCGTTACGTACTGGAGGGCAGCGTGCGCAAGGCCGGCAACCGGGTACGCATCACCGCACAACTCATTGACGCCCAGAGCGGTCATCACCTGTGGGCCGAGCGCTATGACCGCGAATTGAAGGACATTTTCGCGTTGCAGGACGAGCTCACGGAACAGATCGTGAGGGCCCTGGACGTGACGCTGATCTCGGGGGAGCAGGCCCGGTTTTGGTGAAGGGCCCTGAAGAATCCCGAGGCTCGGGATTGTTTTTATCGCGGGAATATGAACCTGAATCAGAACAAGACGGAGACGGGCATCGTCGCTCGCCGCATGTTCGAGCGGGTAATTGAGCTGGCACCGAATTGTGCGCGGGCATATAATGGCGCGGCCTGGAGCCATTATCAGGAAGCTGTGCTTGGTACCGGCGAGGTTTCCTTGCCATCCCTGCACCAAGCCGCCGAACTGGCGCGCAAGGCCCTCAACCTCGATGAAAACTATGGCTCCGCACACTCCGTGCTGGCCTTTGTCCATGTATACCAGGGAGAGCACGAACAAGCGCTCACCGAAGCGTGGCGCGCGGCCGAACTTTCCCCCAATAGCGCTCATGTAAATATCTGGACGGCATTCGTACTCAGCTTTTGTGGCAGAGCGGAGGAAGCCATCGTTTGGGCCCGGCGGGCCCTGCGGCTCTGCCCGGTTTGCCCGGCGTTTTTTCTCGTCGTCTTGGGGCGGGCCTATCTCATCTACGGACGGCATGAGGAGGCGATTGCAGCGTACAAAGGGGCGCTCGCGCGGGATGCCGAATCCGTACCGGCCCGCGCCGGCCTGGCCCGAACCTACGTGCAATCAGGGCGGGAGGAGGAGGCCAGGGCCGTGGCGCGAGAGATTCTCAAAATCGATCCCCGCTTCTCCCTGCGGGATGTCCAGGGCAGACTCCCTTACAAGGACCAGGCATTGCGGGACGCCGCGATCGCCGACCTGCGCCAGGCCGGCCTGCCGGAATAGGGGCGCGCCGTTTCACTCCCATATTGGCCCTCCCCCTGCCCGCTTTCGCGGCGTGCATTGACCTGATGTTGCCGGCGTTGTCGCTTACCGCCCATGCCCGGCAATGCTAGGCTTAACGTGGAGCGCCCGTTCCGCCGTGGCGGGATTTGTCCGGGCCTGCCTCCATTTCTGCCGCCAACGGTATTTTTTTACAAACGAACCCAATTCATGTGTGATTTCAAGAAGATAATGTAAATTTTGTCCGCTTTCTGGCGGCGCTTGGCAGGCTGCTGGCACCCAATTCGCCCAAAATCATCGGGCCTCACCCCTCGGCCCCCCGCCTTGTCTCACCCCCCTCCCCCTTGCGGCCCGGGGATTCTGCCTCTAGGATGGTGCCTGCGCCGGAGGCCGCGGTGCCCCGGCGATGCTATTCACTCATACCTTTACCCACGGGAAAGCCGGGCCCATGCCTTATCTGGAGCGGGAGGGCGGCAAGCTCTACCACGAGCTGCTGGACGTGACCCCTCCCTGGATCGAAGACCCGCCCACGATCGTGTTCTGCCACGGAGTGGCCGCCAACGCGGACATCTGGAGCGGCTGGCTGCCCCTGCTGGCCGGCGCCTTTCGGCTGGCGCGCTTCGACATGCGGGGCTTCGGGCGCTCCGCGGCGCCCGGCCCCGGCTTCGGCTGGTCCATGGACCTGCTGGTGGACGACGTGCTGGCCGTGGCCGAAGCGGCGGGCCTGGACGGCGGGAAGTTCCACTACGTGGGCGAATCCATGGGCGGCACCTTGGGCCTGGCCCTGGCCGCGTCGCACGGGGAGCGCCTGCACAGCCTGACCGCCTGCTCCACGGCTCATAGAGGGGGCGACATCCGCAGGGTCGGCGAGTGGCGGGCCTTCATCGAAAAGGAGGGCATGGAAGCCTGGTCGGCCCAGATGATGCCCCTGCGCTTTCACGACGGCGCGGTGCCCGAGGCCGTGTACCGGTGGTTTCAGCAGGTGCAGCAGAGCTCCTCCCCGCATACGACCCTCGATCTGGCGGACCTGCTGATGCGCACGGACCTGACCGAATCCCTGGCCCGCATCGCCGTGCCCACCCTGCTGCTGGCGCCGGACGCCAGCCCGTTCGTCTCCCTGGAGATCACCCGCGACATCCAGACCCGCATCCCGGATTGCGAACTGCAGGTGTTCGCCGGGGCGCGGCACGGCCTGGCCTGCTCCCATGGCGAGGCCTGCGCGCGGACGCTGCTGGAATTTCTCCGG
>CBDUSX010000393.1:0-2892 GCA_965369935.1 uncultured bacterium | reverse complement strand
GGGTCAACGGGCCAGCCAGCCTTCCAGGGCCGCCGCAAACGCCGCCCATTCTGAGTCGCCAAGGGTGTGGGCGTCAATGCCTAAATGATAGGGACAACCCGCCCGCGGCCGGTGCCCGAGCACGTGCACGGCCACGGGTGCGCCCGCCACAGCTTGGCAGCGTGACCGGTAGCGCGCCAGATAGCCGGTGGAGATCAACTCGTCGCGGGGAGAGTAGGCGAGAAACTGGGGCGGCAGCCCCGCGCCGCCGGGAGGCCGGCGGGCCAGTTCGCGCCGGAAGTCCCGCAGCAGGGCCGCCATCGCTCCGTAGGCGGCCAGGGAGGTGCCCCGGCGGGCCAGGTAGGGGGAAGGCCCCTTGCTGGGAAGCCGCAGAGATCCCGGCAGGACGGCCCCCAGCACGCGCAGGGCCGGGGGGAGGTACCACTTCAGTTGCAGGGCGGGAGAAATCAGCACGGCGCGGCGCAGGGGAATCCCCCGCGACAGGCTCCAGGTCAACCCCAGCAGGGCGCCCATGGAGTAGCCCACCAGGGACGGCACGGCGCCGGGATGGCAGTTGCTCAAATCGGCCCAGGCACGGTCCACGTCCTCCAGCCAGTCCGCGGCGGAAACGCCGGCCCAGGCCTGCTCCTCTCCCGGGCCAAAGCCCCGCAGCGCCGGCCGGGCCACCTGATGACCCAGGCCTGCCAGAAACATTGCCAATGGTTGGAGTTTTGCCGGGGCCAGATTGAGCCCCGGAAGCATCAGAAAGATTTCCCCGCCCACCGGGCCGCCGGGGGCCGGGGCCGGCGGCTCAGGGCTGCCACCTGGCCCGCTCCTGGGCCTTTTTGCTGTGGATTTCGTGGGCAAGGGCATGCAGGCGTTCCAGATGAATTTGCAGGGATTTCCATTCCCATCCGGGGTTGACGGAATCCGCCGCCCGCAAGGCATCCAGCTCGGACTCCCATTCCCTGATCAGGTCCGGCGCCGTCTTTTTCTCGATCGGAACTTCCATAACCGTGCTTTGCCTTTCTATCTATATATCTGCCGTTTATCCGGGGGAGTCTTATTTGCGCTCCGTGAGGGGCACGTAATCCCTGGTGGTCGCGCCGGTATAAATCTGGCGCGGCCGGCCGATCTTGGATTTGGAGGATTTGTGCTGCTCCCACCAGTGGGCGTACCAGCCGGGCAGGCGCCCGATGGCGAACATCACCGTGAACATGTTAACGGGAATCCCCAGGGCCCGGTAAATGATCCCGCTGTAAAAGTCCACGTTGGGATAAAGCTTGCGCTCAATGAAGTACTCGTCGCTCAGGGCCACTTCCTCAAGCTGCTTGCCCAGTTCCAGCAGGGGGTCGTTGACCCCCAGCAGGCTGAGCACCTTGTCCGCGTAACCCTTGACGATCTTGGCCCGCGGGTCGAAATTCTTGTAGACGCGGTGGCCGAATCCCATCAGGCGGGAGTGGGAATCCTTGTCCTTCACCTCCTTGACGAACTCCTGCAAAGACTGGTGGCTGCGCTCGATCTCGTCCAGCATTTCCAGCACCGCCTGGTTGGCGCCTCCGTGGAGCGGGCCCCACAGCGCGTTGATGCCGGCGGAAATGGCCCCGTACACGTTGGCCTGGCTGCTGCCCACCATCCGCACGGTGGAGGTGGAGCAGTTCTGCTCGTGGTCCGCGTGCAGGATCAGCAGCACGTCCAGCGCCCTCGCCACGTCCGGATGGATGTCGTAGGGCCCGGTGGGCAGGGCGAACATCATGTTGAGCAGGTTCTCGGTATAGTCCAGCGCGTTACTGGGGAAAATCTGCGGCTGGCCGATGGATATCTTGTAGGCCGTGGACGCGATGGTGGGCACCTTGCCCATCAGGCGGTAAAAGGCCAGTTCGGAGCCCTCGTCGCTGAACTCCTCGCCTATCGGATAATAGGTGGAAAGGGCCGCCACCGCCGAGGAGAGAATCCCCATGGGATGGGCGTCCTTGGTGAACCCGTTGAACAGGCCCCGCATGCGCTCCGGCAGCAGGGTGTGAATCGTAATATTGTCCGTGAACTTCTTCAGTTGCTCGGCGGTGGGCAGTTCGCCGTAATAGAGCAGGTAGCTCACCTCCGCGAAGCTGGAATCCTCCGCCAGCTGCTCGATGGGGTAGCCCCGGTAGCGCAGGATCCCCTTTTCTCCGTCAATGAAGGTGATTGCGCTCTCGGTCGCGCCCGTGTTGGCGTAACCGTAGTCCAGGGTGATGGCGCCGGTCTCGCTGCGCAGCTTGCTGACGTCCATCCCTACTTCGTCTTCCGTGCCGACCGTTAACTCCAGGTCGATGCTCTTTCCGTTTACCTCTAATCTGGCGGATGGGGGCATTGCTCTTTCTCCGTAGGCGGCGCTGCTGAATGGGCGTGATCCTTGCGGACTCCGGACCGGCGAAGCCCCCCGCCTGAGTGGGGGCGCTTATCCTCCGGCCGCGAAGGGTCTCATCATTCCCGCAAGGGCGGCGTTCCGCCCCCGCGGTGGCTGAAGCTCTGTCGTCTATATATATTAAATTCGTATCACGAAATATTGCAAAATTCCATACTCCGGCAGCCGATTTCCGATTTTCCGCGCATAAACTCCGCACATAAAAAAGGGGAGGCACGGAAAATCGCGCATCCCCTGCTCCGGCTGACCGCATATTGCCGCCACTGGCACTCGCCGCCGCTCCCGCGCGGTGATACGCTAAAGGCGGAGCATCACCATTCGAGTGCGGCGGGATTTGTCCCGCTCCGGCGCCCTCTGACATTTTTCAAAAAACGGATTTCACCAAACAAACCCAATTCGCTTGTTGTTACAATAATTTACAATTAAATTTGTCCGTTATCCGGCGGCGCATGGCGGCCAGTGACAGCCGCTTCGTTGAATTTTCACGCAAAGCATGTTCTGAGCCTGCC
>CBDUSX010000392.1:0-2901 GCA_965369935.1 uncultured bacterium | reverse complement strand
TTCTCCCTGATCCACCACCTTGCGCACGTTCTCGTGGGCCCAGGCGAAGGAGCGGTCAATGGCGTCCTCGGTGACGCCCGCGATGTGCGAGGTGAGATAGACGTTCTTCGCCGTCAGCAGGGGGTTGTCCTGGCTCAGGGGCTCGGCGGAAAATACATCCAGTCCCGCGCCGGCCAGCCGCTCTCCGTTGAGCGCATCGGCCAGCGCCGCCTCGTCAATGATGCCGCCGCGGGCGCAGCAGACCAGGATGGCCTCCGGCTTCATCAGGGCCAGCTCCCGCGCGCCGACCATCCCCTCGGTGGTGGGATTGTGGGTGGTGTTGACGCTGATGATGTCCGCCTCGGCGTAGAGCTCGTCCTTTTCCATGAAGCGCGCCCCGAGGGACTCCACGATTTCCGGGTCTATGTCACGGATGTCGTTGTAGGCGATCTGCATGTCGAAGCCCTTGGCGCGCTTGGCCAGGTTGGAGCCCGTGTCCCCCAGCCCCACCACGCCCAGCACCTTGCCTTTCAGTTCGAAGGAATGCTGATTGACCTGCTTGGCGTCCATCCAGCGCATCTGGCGGGTCAGCTCCTGGGCCTCCACGAATTTGCGCGCCAGAGCCAGGATCAGCAGCATGCCGTGCTCGGCGACGGATTCCTTGTTCACGCCTGCGATGTTGCAGCAGGGAATGCCGCGCCGGGCGGCGGCCTCCAGGTCAATGTTCTCGTAGCCCACCCCCGTGCGCTGGACGATCTTCAAATTCGGGCAGCCGGCCAGCAGTTGTTCGGTGACGGGCTGGGTGCTGACGATGATGGCGTCCGCGCCGGCCACCTCGGCCAGGGTTTCCGGGCTGTAGGTGCCGTCCGGTTCCGCCCCGGCGATCACGTAGTCCGAATTTTCATCCAGCCGGTGGAAATAGTCCGGGCGGTCCTTCATCAGGTAGGCGATCTTCAAAACCTTGCTCCTGGCCATATGCGGGTTGCATATCTACCTAGCGGAGGGTATGCGGTAATTCAACCATAATTGTCTCTGGCGCGATCGGTGGAGAAGCGTCAGGGCGGGAAACAGCCGCCATACGGGGATCTGCTCCATGTACGTGATCGTCGTCAGGTTCAAGGTGCGGGATTTCGAAGAGTGGAAGAATATCTTCGAGAGCCGCATACCCCTGCGGGAAAAGGCGGGCTGCCTGAGCAGCCGGGCCTTCCAGAAAGTGGACGAGCCCAATACGGCGGTGGTGATCCTGGAATGGGACGATCTGGACAGGTATTACGAATTCGCCAAGATCGGCTTCGCCCAGAACCCGCAAGGCAATCCCATCATCCTGGACAAGCCGGACATCTACGTCCTGCGCGAAAGCGGGGCCTAGCCTGACTATATTATTGTGTGGTGGGGGCTTTGCCCCCACACCCCCAGCAGGGGCCGCAGGCCCCTGCACCCGGATTGGTTCTACTCCCCCCCGGCGGGGGCGAGCTGTTCCCGGAAGGCCTTGACGCGCTCGATGTAGCTATGCGCGGTGCGGCGGATCACTTCCTCGACGATGCTGGGGGCGTAGGTCTTGCGGACGCGCGCCGGAGCCCCGGTGAGCAGGGAAAACGGCGGCGCCACCATGTCCTCCAGCACCAGGGCGCCCGCGCCCACGATGGAGCCGTGCCCGATCACCACCCCGTTCATCAGGGTGGCGTTCATGCCGATCAGGCAGTCGTCCCCGATCTCGCAGCTGTGGATCACGCAGTTGTGGCCCACGGTGGTGTAGCGCCCGATGCGCACGCCCAGCGCCGGGGAGCCGGGCGCGCGCTCGCCGGCACCCTCCACATGCACCGTGGTCAGATCCTGCACGTTCGAGCCCTCCCCTATTTCGATGCCGGCCAGATCGCCCCGCAGGACGGCGTTGAACCACACCGAGGCCCACGGCCCCAGACGCACCTCCCCGATCAGCCGCGCCCCGGGCGCAACGTAGGAGGCGGGATCGAGGCGCGGCGTCAGCCCGTTGAAGCTGAACAAGCTGCCCTGCCCGGAAGTCATTGCTGATCCGCGTTGGAAGGCCGCAGGAAGAGGGGTCAGGCCGCCGCGCCCAGCTGGCGCTGGAACATGGCGAAGATGCGCTCCCAGTTCCGCTCCGCGGCTTCCTTCTGAAACATTGCGCGCTCCGGGAAGGAATAGCCGTGCTCGGTGCCCGGATGCACCTCGATGACACTCTGCACCGTGCAAGGCTCCAGGGCCTTGCCGATAGCCTCCACTTCGGAGAGCGGCACGTGGGGGTCGTCCTCGGCGAAGCCCAGGTACATCTCCCCGCTGAATTTGGGCGCCAGCAGGTGGGGCGAGTCCTCCTTGTCGGTCACGTGGCGCACGCCATGCAGGGAGGCGGTGGCCTTGAACACCTCGGGGAAGGTGCCCGCCGCGGTGAGCACGTACTGGCCGCTCATGCAGTAGCCGATGGAACCCTTGGGGCCGGGCCGCACGGGCTCGCCGGATTCGAGGAACCTCAGCATGCCCCGCGTGTCGTCCATTACCATGGCGTTGCTGATGGCGTGCCAGCGCGCCATCATGTCCTCGCGCTGTTCCTCGGTCATGTTGGCGCGGTCGTAGCGGATTCTGCCGCCGCGGTAGTACAGGTCGGGCACCATGCAGTAATAGCCCACCGTGCCCACCCGCCGGCAGAAGTCGTACAGCTCCTCCCGGATGCCGGGCGCGTCCATGTACAGGATTACCACCGGATAGGGCCCCGGCCCGTCCGGATGGGCGATGAAGGTGTCCATTTTGCCGTCGGCGGTCTCGATCGCCAGATTCTTCTCTTGCATGGGAAGGTGCTCCGCAAGGATTTACAGGTAAGCTCGGATTACTTGAAAAAAAAATCGTGATGTCCCCCTTTAGCATTTTTTCCGGCCCGCGGCGGCAAAAAATCATCCGGGTGGGCCTGCG
>CBDUSX010000391.1:0-2907 GCA_965369935.1 uncultured bacterium | reverse complement strand
TCCTGGCCGAACATGAGGTTCATGTTCTGCACGGCCTGGCCGGCGGCGCCCTTGACCAGGTTGTCAATGGCGGTGACGACGATCCAGCGCTTGTGGGTCTCGTCGTGATGGAGGCTGATAATGCAGTCGTTGTTGCGCTGCGCCATCCTGATCTCGGCCATGCCCTCCTCGGGCAGCAGCAAGACGAAAGGCTCCGCCTCCGCGAAGGCCGCGAAGCGCCGCCGCATGTCCGCCGGGGCCACGGGCTCCGCGAAGCTGAGGTAGATGGTGGTGAGGATGCCCCGTCCGATGGGCAGCAGGTGCGGGGTGAAGATCACCGCGCCGTGGCGCCCGGGGTCGTAGGGGGTGAGGTCGGCCAGGTACTGCTCGATCTCCGGGGTGTGCTGGTGGGCGAAGGGCTTGTAGACGGAGAAGTTCTCATTGACCGCCATGAAGCTGTAGGCATCGTCCTCCGTGCGCCCGCCGGCCCCGGACACGCCGGACTTGGCGTCGATCACCGGCGGCCCGGCCAACTCCCCGGCCAGCTCGCCCAATGGCAACAGCCCCAGCAGCGCTCCGGTGGGGTAGCAGCCCGGATTG
The DNA here is from genome assembly GCA_965369935.1 of uncultured bacterium. Lineage (GTDB taxonomy): Bacteria > SAR324 > SAR324 > SAR324 > JACQKK01 > JAPUIH01. The sequence goes on along the minus strand of CBDUSX010000391.1, from coordinate 2,328 downwards.
GCCACCAGCCGCGCGGCGGGAATGTCCGCCCGGAAAGCCTCGGGCAGCCCGAACACCGCCTCTGCCAGGGCCTCGGGCGCGGTGTGCTCCATGCCGTAATGCTTGCGGAAGACCTCCGTATCCCGCAGGCGGAACACGCCTGACAGGTCCACCACCCGGATGCCCTGCTCCAACAGCCCCCCGGCCAGCTCCAGGCTGGCCTTGTTGGGCACGGCCAGGAAGGCCAGGTCGCAGCCGTTGAGGGGCGCGTCGTGGCGGGCGAAGGTGAGGGCGAGGCGGCTGAACTGGGGGAAGGCCTCCCCCACGGCGCGCCCGGCGTACTTGTCCGAGGTGACGCCGGTCAGCTTCACCCCCGGGTGGCGGCCCAGAATGTGGATCAACTCCAACCCCGACAGGCCCGCCGCCCCGATAATCGCAACGTTTATCGCAGCATCCTTCATAGCCACCTTTGTCACATATCGTGCCGGGAATGGAAAGGCGCGGAGCGGACGCCCACGCCGCCGCAAGGGCTCATCCCCCGCCCCTCCCGCACACACACAGTCCCGCCGGATATGGTATGAGATGGCGCGGAGGCAGACGCCGTATTCAGCGCCCCGGCGCGGCGGCGTCCCGGCCCCGCCGCAATCCACGACCCCGGGAAATGGAACCCCGCATGACCCGCCACCCTCGCCAACCTCGCCACTGTCGAGCCAGCTCGCGGCGCCCGTGGTGCATTCCGTCCCCGCTGCTCCGCGCCCTGCTGCTCGCAGTGCTGCTGACCGCCGCATTCCTGCCCGTAGCGCTTTGGCTCTCCGCGGCTCCGGCGGAAGCGGCATCTCCCGGCGAGGTGGCCGCCGAGGCCGCCTATCAAAAGGGTTTTGCCCTGCAACGGGAGATGCGTACCCTGGAAGCCATCGCCGAGTATGAACAGGCCCTGCTCCTGAATCCCTTTCACGGCAAGGCCCACTACGAGATCGGCTGGTCTTACTGGGTGCTGCGCAAATGGGACAAGGTGGTGCGGCACTGGGAGGTGGCCGAGCGGCTGGGGGGCGGAACGCCGGAGCTGCCGGACTTTCTGGCCATGGCCCGCGAACGGCTCAGCGCCCCGCCGCCCGACCTGGTGCAGGTGCCCATCGGCACCCGGAGCGCGGAGTCCGGCAATGCCGGGCCGCCCGGCCTGGTGCTGGAACTGGTGGCGCGCTTCCAGCACTACGACCCCCGCACGGGCAACGCCGCGGACCGCTTCGACCGCCACGTGTTCTCTCCCAAATCGGTGCTGTTCGCCGCCGGGGGCGGCAAGACCTACGTCAATGCCCTGGAAGGCATGACCACCCTGGTCTACGACCCGGTGGCCTTGCGCAAACGCAAGGTGATCCGCCACCGCTTCTCGGAAGCGGAAGCGGGGCTGTTCGACGAGGAGGCGGACGGAAAGTTTTTCGCCGCCTATGCCTCCGCCGGGCTGCCGGCCCATCCCAACCGCTTCGAGGGCAAGCCGGTGGAGGCGGCTTTCAGCAACGGCGGGCGCTATCTGTGGATTTCCTATTACCGCCGCAGCTACGACAAGCTGGGGCGGCTGCCCTCCGCCCTGGCCGTGGTGGACACGGAGAGCGAGCGCATCGTGCGGGTGCTGCCCACCGGCCCCATTCCCAAGACTCTCGCGGTGGCCCCTTCGGGCACGCTGCTGGCCGTGGTGCACTGGGGGGACAACACGGTGGGGCTGATTGACTCAGGCGGCGGCGACCCACGGAACTTCCGCCACGTGGGGGAAATCGTGGTGGGCCGGCGCCTGCCCCTGCACATGGAAGATACGGTGGACCGGGACCACTACTGCGGCTTCTGCCTGCGCGGGGCGGCCTTCACCGCCGACGGAAGCCACCTGCTGGTGGGGCGCATGGGCGGTGGCGGCATCGCCGTGCTGGACGTGGAGGCGCGCAAGCACGTGGGCAGCGTGTGGGGCATGAAGCCCACCCCCCGCCACCTGCTGCTCTCCCCGGATGGGGAGCGGCTCTACGTCGGCTCCAGCGCCAGCGGCTACGTCTCGGTCTACCGGGCCGCCGACCTGGTGGCCGCGGCCCGCAGCGGACGGCGCTCCCTGAAGCCCCTGCACCAGCGGCGGATCGGGCGCGGAGTGCGCACCATCGCCCTGGCGCCCGGCGGGAAGACCCTGTTCGCCGCGGTGAACCGGGACTCGAAGGTGGTGGCCCTGGCCGCGGAGAATCTGCGGGTGCGGCTGGAAATCCCCGCCGATTCCTTTCCCGTGGGTCTGGCCGTCTCCCCGGACGGCGGACAGCTTTGGGTGACCTCCCAGGGCATCAAGCTGCGGGGGGGCAATTCGATCAGCGTCTACAG
>CBDUSX010000390.1:0-2922 GCA_965369935.1 uncultured bacterium | reverse complement strand
ATGATTTAACCCGGATCGGCGCGCGGACGCAAACGGCTCTGCCTCACCCGTTCCGCTCCAGGATAAACGACATGCCGTCGGAAAGCTGGGTCATGCGCCCCAGGAACAGGCTGCCCTTGGCCAGGAACATCACCCGGCGCAGGCTGCCCGAGCGCAGGCCGTCCAGGGCATGACCCAGGAAGGGCAGGGCGCTGGCGATGTGCCCCTGGGTGGGGGAAAAGCCGGGCATGCCGTGGCGCGCCACGAAGGCGGGCAGCTCCGCGGGCGCGATTTCCTTGCGCAGGGCGGCCAGCCCGGCGATGGCGCGGTAGTTCAGCAGGGGCACGTCGCCGCTGCCGGCGGGCTCGGTCAGTTCCGGGTTCTGCAACTCCGTGGCGTACTTGTCCACGTCCCCGAAACGCAAGCCCAGCCGCTCCAGGGGTTGGGCCACCAACGCCTCCAATATGGCCTGCTGCGAAGAGCCGGCGGCCACGGTGTGCCGGCCCAGGGCGTCCAGGCGCAGCAGGGGCGAAACGCCGTCGTCCCCGCTCACCAACAGCGCCACGCCGGCCAGCACGTCTTCCAGCACGGGCTGCCCGTTTTTGAGATGTCCCTGGTACTTCATGCCCAGCTTGGCCAGGGAGCAGCCGCCCACCACGGCCACGTGGCGGTACATGCCCGCGCGCACCAGGGCCCCGGCGATGGCGACGGCGTGCACCGGCCCGCAGCAGAAGCCCTTCACGTCCACCCCGGTGGCTTCCGTGCAGCCGCACATTTCGGCCACCGCCTTGGCCAGGTTGCCTCCGCCACGCTGATAGCGGTCCCCCACCGCCTCCTCCCCGCTGTTGAGCAGATAGCCCACCTCGCGCGGGTCAATGCCCTCCTGCTTCAGCAGGGCGCGCAGGGCCATCACGGCGGTGGCCTTGCAGGCCAGGTTTTCCAGCAGCACCGGCGCGGCCAGGGTCTCGTCAATGGCGTGGTCGGCGCGGATGGCGCCCGCCCGCCGGCCGCCGCGCAGCAGCAGCGGCAGTTCCGCAAATTCCCCGCCGTCGTCCGTGGCTCCCGCCCCGCCTTGCGGCGGGCCGGCCTCGGACCCGGCTCCGTCCAGAGCGGCCAGGTCCGCCTCGCCCATCAGGGGATGGACGGCCAGGGCCTCCCGCGCCTCCGCGGCGAAGGCCGGCTCCAGGGAAACCAGGCCCGCGGCGTCGCAGATTTTCAGCAAGCCGTAGAACTCCGCCTCGGGCATCAGCTCCCCGTGGGGGCCCCGGCGTTCTGCGCCGCTGGATTCCCCCTTGCCCTCGAACTCGGCCTCAAACCATGGGCGGGGCAACTCGTTGAGGGCATCGGGATGGAGCGCGCCCAGCATGACCCGGTTGGGTGGATAGGCCAGGGCCGCCTCGTAGCCGCGCAGGGCCCCCTCGATGGCGGAATCCACCCGCGGATCGGAGGCGATGTCCCGCGCCGGCTTGGAGCCATGGCGCAGGAGCCCCGGCGTGTGGGCCATAAAGAAGCGTGCGCCGCGGATGACGGGCATGGCGGCGTCATTCGTGGTGGTGTCGTTCATCTCGCGCCTCCCGCTACTCGATGCAGCTGAGGCTGTTGAAGCCGTAGTGATCGTCGTAGCGCCAGGGCACGGGCAGGCTGCCGGAGGTGGGCGCCATGGTGTCGCGGCCGGTGCCGGCCCGGCGGTCGCCCCTGATGGCTTTTTCAACCAGGCCGATCACCCGCTCCACCGGCGGCGCCTCGGGGATGCCCAGGGTGTGGTTGTTGAAAAAGCTGGTGCTGACGATGGCGTCCGCCTCGGGCAGGGGCTCCAGCATGGTGGGCGCGCCCTCGGTGGCGTCGTCCTCGGAGGTCAGGAAGACGGTTTTGATGCCAAGCTGCTCACAGGCCTGCACGGTGCGGATGACCTCGATGAACTCGTTGCCCCCGGCGTCCCAGGTGACCAGCGCCCCGCCCGCCCCCAGGCGCAGGGCCAGCTTGGCGGTCTGGTTGGCCATCAGTTGCTTCTCGTGCTGGGTCGTCCATTCGGTGCGCAGGGCAATCACCCCCAGGAAGTTCCAGTCCCTCCCGTGGCGGCGGTAAAGATCGAGGTGCAGGGGGTTGTTGACCAGCGGCCAGGACATGGCGAACGCCGTGCGGTAGGGGCCGCTCAGGGCGCCGTCCAGGATTTCGTTGGGGTGCAGGTACCAGGGCGGGGTGAGCTGGGTCAGCCCGTAGGTGCCCGTGCAAAAGGACGTGGGCGAGCCGGACATGGCCTGGGGCGAATGCACGCACTGAATATAGACCACGCCGGGCAGGGCGGGATCGGCCTGACCCAGCTCGAACACCTCCGTCTCGGGCGGCTCCAGCTCTTTGATCGCCGCGCCCAGCAGGTCGTTCACGGTCAGGGCGGCCTTGTGCGCCGCGTCGTTCTGGGCCTCGATGCCCAGCGCCGTGTCCGGCTCCACCACCACGCACAGGTTGTGCAGCTTGGCGTAGGGGTACATTTCGCCGTAGGGCCCGCACATGTCCAGGAAGGTTTCCACGTAGTCCCCCCCGGCGTCGTGCCAGTTCACCGAGCTTACCTCCACGATGCCCATGCCCCCCAGGCGGTGGGTGCGGCCCTGGCCCACGGTGGTGATGGGCCGTCCGCAGGCGCCGGGGTATGCCACGCCGGGGCCTTCGGCCTTGACGCGCGGCTCGATCACGTCCCGCACGGGCCAGATGCGCACGGACTCCCCCGGCCGGGCGATTTCCAGTTCCGCGCTTTCGATGCGCGGGTCCTCGCGAATCGCCGCCAGCACCGCGTCTTTGTCCACCTCCAGCCGCCCGGCATCGCCAAGGAACTCGTAACGGGTCCGGTTGCCGAAGGCGATCTCCTCGACCGGGAAGGTGCCCAGCTCAAGACGCATGGCGCACCTCTTTCTTGTTGGCGGCGGCGGCGTCCTCTCCGCTTGCGCC
>CBDUSX010000389.1:0-2937 GCA_965369935.1 uncultured bacterium | reverse complement strand
GAGGCCGTGGCGGCGGGGGCGGCCTGGGCCAGTTCTGTCAGGCGCACCTTGACGCCGTAGCGGTCCAGTTCGGCCTGCAGGTTCTGCACGGTGCGGCCGGCCAGGGGAATGCCGGTGCGCAGGCGCTCTTCCTCCCGGCGCGCTTCCAGCTCCCCCGGATAGAGCACCTCTTGCCCCTCCTGGGGCGGGGAGTCCTTCAGGTAGCCGATCAGCCCTTCCAGCTCCTCCTTGAAGACGGGCATGTCCCGGAAGCGGCTGACGTCAATGACGATCATCATGGTGCAGTTGTTGAACAGGGGGTCTTCCTCCTTGCCCATGTAGCCGCCCCCGGTGAGCAGCCCGCCCAGCACCTCCACCAGGAAATTGAGCAGGTAGCCCTTGTAGCCGTTCACGCCTCCGGCGGGCAGGATGGCCCCGCCGTTGAAGAAATCCTCCGGATCGGTGGTGGGCCGCCCTTCCTTGTCTATCAGCAGGTTCTCGGGCGATTGCAGGCCGCCGTCCTGCATCACGCGGAACTTGCCTTCGGCGTAGGCGCTGGTGGCCATGTCGAACACGATGGGGTAGTCGCGGTCGGAGGGAAAGCCCACCGCGATGGGGTTTGTGGACATGCGCGCGCTACGCCCTCCCGCGGGAGCCACCAGCACGGACCTGCCGCCGGTGGCGGTGAACACCATGCCCAGCATGCCCGCCCGCGCCGCCGAGATGGCGTAGTCGGCCAGCCGCCCCACGTGGCTCAGGTTGGTCGTGCCCACCCCGGCGATGCCATGCTGCCGCGCGCGCTCGATGGCCAGACCCATGGCGAACTCCGCGGCCACCTGGCCGTAACCGCGGTTGCCGCTGACCACGCAGGTGGCGCCGTTGTCGGTGACAATCTCCGGCTTTTGCCCCGGCTTGAATATGCCGTCGCGCATCCATTGCATGTACATGGCCAGGCGCAGGATGCCGTGGGAATCGTGCCCGGCCAGATTGGCCTTGACCAGCCGCTCGGCCAGCAGGTCGGCTTCCTCCTCCGGCGAGCCGCTGGCCAGGCACAGGTCGCGGGCGGCCGCGCGCAGGCGCTCCGGCGGAATGTAATGGGTGTCGGTCATCTGTCTCTCCTCAATATTTCTGTACCATGTCTTGTTTCATATGCCGTTTTTTTGCATGCCGCGGGGGCTCAAAGCCCCGCATGAGGGCAGCCTCTTCAATGATGCCGCCGCGGGCGGGGTGGACAATCACGGGCAAAGTCCATAGAAGATGAGGCCATAGAAGAGGCGGGGTGCGCCCCTGAACACAGGCCCGATCCGCCGGGTTTCGCAGCGGATGGAGCTTTGCTGCGTATTGTTTCCCCTTTATCCCATGGAGACGGAAAAGTGAAGATCGTCTACCTGGCCAGCCACCGGCCGGAATTTATCGAGAAGATCAAGAACTACACCGGCGAGGAGCCGCTGATTGTCGCCGCGGATGCGGAGGGCGTCTACAGCGAGGAAAGCCTGGCCGCCGCCGCCGATGCCGAAGCGCTGATGGTGGCCAACGAGCCGGTGACCGAGCAACTGCTGGCCGCCTGCCCGAATCTGAAGATCGTGCAGCGCTTCGGCGTGGGCTACGAGAAGCTGGACCTGGAGGCGGCGGCCAAGCGCGGCGTTCCCTGCTGCAATCTGGCCGGCGTGAACAGGGATGCGGTGGCCGACCACGGCATGGCGCTGATCGCCGCCCTGGTGCGCAACATCGTCCCGGCCCATGAACTCAGCAAGGCGGTGGACTGGGGCGGGGCGCGGAAGGTGTTCGCCAGCAGCATCGAGCTGAAGGGCAAGCTGCTGGGCATCTTCGGGCTGGGCAACACGGGCCACGAGCTGGCCAAGCGGGCGAAGGGCTTCGGCATGGAGGTGGCCTACAACGACATCCGTGAGATTTCCGCGGAGGTGGTGGAGTCGTTGGGGGCCCGGCGGATGGAAAAGGAGGAAATGCTCGAGGTCTCCGACGTGGTGAGCATCAACGTCAACTTCAACCCCACCGCCTCCGGGCTGATAGACGCAGCAGCCATCTCCCTGATGAAGCCGGGAGCCTACCTGGTCTGCTGCGCCCGCGGCGGCATCATTGACGAGGAGGCCCTGCGCGACGCGCTCAACGAAGGCCGGCTGGCCGGCGCGGGCATTGACGTGTTTTCCGAGGAGCCCTTTCCCGCGGACAACCCGCTGCTCTCGGCGAAGAACGTCATCATGACGCCCCACATGGCCGGGGCTTCCCGGGAATCCTCCCAGCGCAACTACGACTGGGCTTATGAGAACGTGCGGAGGGTGGTGGAGCGCGGGGAGCCCGCGCAATTTGTTCTCAATGGGGTTTAGGACAAATATAAATCAAGCGGGGGAGCAAGCCCCCCCGCACCCCCCTTTCAGGCAAAGGTGTCGGGCGCTGCCCAACACCTTTGCGGTTGGGATGCCGGGCCGCAACACAATTACAGTGAGTGGGAAAGTATTCGGTGCTTCCAGGCAGGTGCAGGAAAGCAAGAGCCGCTGAATCGCCTCAGGCCGGTCATCCGCCTTCCATTTCGCTGAGCAGTTCCTTAACCCGCGCGGAGGCGGCGCCCATGTCGATTCCGGGGGCGGTCTGGCGCAGGGCGGCCATCACCTTGCCCATGTCCTTGGGCCCGGCGGGCTGTGCCTCGGCCATGGCGGTTTGAATGGCGGTCTCGGCCTCCTCCTGCGACATTCCGGCCGGCAGGTGCTGCTCCAGCACCTTGACGATGCTTTCATTGGCGGCGTAATCGGGGTGGGCGGCGTCCAGGTATTCGTTGGATTCCTTGCGCTCCTTGATTTCCCTGCGCATGAGCGCGGTCATTTCCTCCTCGCTCAGTTCGCGCCGATCCTCCCCCCTGCCCGCCTCGGCCAGCTTCACCGCCGCCTTGGTCTTGATGAAGCGGTAGGCGGTAACGGCCGCCCGATCCTTGCTTTTCATGGC
>CBDUSX010000388.1:0-2938 GCA_965369935.1 uncultured bacterium | reverse complement strand
CAGCGGGAGCTTGCTGAAAAGAACGCCGAGTTATCCGATGACCGCCGCATGGACTTCCGCATCGGCATCAACCTGGGTGACGTGGTGTTGAAGGACGATGTGATCTACGGCGATGGGGTAAATGTGGCGGCGCGGCTGGAATCCCTGGCGGAACCGGGAGGCATCTGCATTTCGCGGCCCGTCCACGATCAGGTGAAACCGAAGCTTGAACTGGAGTACGAGTATCTGGGCGAGCAGCAGGTGAAAAACATCGCCGAGCCGGTGCGGGCATATCGCGTTAATCTCACGCAGGCGGATGTTGACAAGCAGGCTGAGCAGCCGAAGCCCGATTCCGCTCAATCGCTGCTGTCTGCCGGCGTCTCGCTTGAATTGCCGGACCAGCCTTCTATCGCCGTCCTCCCTTTCACCAGCATGAGCGACGATCCGGAGCAGGAGTATTTCAGCGATGGCCTGACCGAGGACATAATAACCGATCTTTCCTATCTGCCGAGGCTGCTCGTAATAGCGCGCAATTCCACCTTTACGTATAAAGGCAAAGCGGTGGACACTCGGCAAGTTGGAGAGGAGTTGGGCGTACGCTACGTGCTGGAGGGGAGCGTTCGCAAGTCAAACGATCGGGTCCGGGTCACGGCACAGTTGGTTGAAGCAGCCAGTGGTCACCACTTGTGGGCCAAGAGGTATGATCGGGATTTGAAGAATATGTTTGCCCTGCAGGACGAATTGACCAAGGAAATAGTCACGGCGCTGGATGTGGAACTGGTGTCCGGAGAAAGAGGGAGACACCAGCGCAGCCGCTTCACGAATCCGGCGGCAGGAGAAGCCTTCTACCGGAGTATGGCCCATTATTATAAATATAATGAGACCAGCCACGCCCTGGCGAATAACTATATTGAGCAATTTATAGGTTTGGAGCCGGATTCGGTTTTGGGATATGCGTGGGCTGCGCGTTTGAGCCACCGGGGGGTTTTGCTGGGCTGGAGCGAAAACAGGGAAGCATCAATAAAGAACATGGGGGAGTTGCTGGAAAAGGCGTTCTCAATTGACAGGAAAGACCCGCTGGCCCTTTGTTTTGCAGCGATGCACCAACTGCTATTGGGGAACCACGGTCAGGGTATCACCTATGCGAAACAGGCTGTGGCCGAAGGGCCGGGATTGGATATCACTTATGAATATCTGGGATGGTGTCAGATGTTTGACGAAAAACCCTTGGAGGCAATTGAAAACATGAAGAGGGGTTTACGGTTAAGCCCCATTGCGGGCGCACAACAATCCACCAGATTAGGCACCGCCTATCGCAATGCCGGCCAATATGAACTCGCAGTGGATACCCTGGAAAGCACAGTGAAACGATTTCCAGAGTTTTTTTCCGGCCGGGTTGCCCTGACAACAATCTACAGTTTGATGGGCAGAGACAAGGAAGCAAAACAACAGGTTGCTGAATTACTTCGCAGGAACCCCGCCTATACAATTTCCCGCTATACTTCCCCGAATCTGTATCGAAACAAAGAGAACATGGAAAATTGGGCCGAATCCCTCCGCAAGGCCGGGCTGCCGGAATGAACCCCCTCACCCCTCCACCGTAGGCAGTCCGTAGGCACTGCAAATCCTGAGGAATCCCCGCCCCAAAACACCCAACAAAATCAATTAGCTAGAATCCTGCAATCTTGAGTGCGGCGGATTGCTAATCCGCCGCTCTTGACAAACTGTTTCCTCTCCCCCCTGCTTGCTTCCGTGGCGGCTGTTGACCTGATGTTGCTGGCGCTGGCCCTTAGCGCCGAGGGCGGGCGGTGATAGGCTTAAGGTGGAGCGCCCGTTCCACGGTGGCGGGATTTGTCCGCATCCGCCGCGGATTTATATTCTTTTATCAAACAAACCCAATTCATATGTAATTACAATAGTATACGCGTTAAATTGTCCGTTTTTTGGCGCAGCCTGGCAGGCTGGTGTCATGGACGGGGCGCCCATCCCGCCGAATTACCGTCCCCTGCCGATCCTGCCGGCGAGGTACTTCGAGCCTTCCAAGCGGTCTATCATCGTCTGCGGATATCCTGAAAATTACGGGCGCGGGCTCGCGGCTACCTCTTCCCTTGCCGGGAAGAACTGCGAATGCCGTACCGCTCCCATGTCATCCTGAGCGGAGCGAAGGATCTTTTCCGGGTGCTCCTCCGACGAAGATTCTTCGCTACGCTCAGAATGACGGCGAGATTGCCCCGCCCTACCAGATATTTCGTCAGGGAATCGCCAGTACCGCGCTTCAACGGCATGGCTGTCGTGCCTCGCCCCGCGCGCCAGCCGGGCGCGGGCTTACAGCTACCCGCCCACGCCCAGGGCGGTCATGAAGCGGTGCTTGATGAAGGTGGGGCTGGCGGGAAAGTGGCCGGTGGGGCCCTTGTCGTCGTTCATGGCCAGGATGAAGTGCGGCCCGGGAGCGGCCAGGGCCTTGTCCACGGCGGCCTTGAAGGCGTCCAGGGTTTCGCAGCGCGAGACGTTTTCGAAGCCGCAGCCCTCGGCGACCTTCGCCAGGTCCGTGTGGAAGGCGGTGGCGGAGGGCTGCTTGCCCGTGAGGTGGTACATGCGGTTGTCCCAGACGATGTGGATCAGGTTGGGCGGGTAGCGCACGGTCTCGGTGGCCAGCGCCCCCAGGTTCATCAGCAGGCAGCCGTCCCCGTGCAGCAGGATCACCCGGTTGTCCGGGCGGGCCATGGCCAGCCCCAGGGCGAAAGACGCCGCGCTGCCCATGGCGTTCCACATGTAGAAGTTCAGGTCGCGGTCTTTCGCCTCGGCCAGGTCGGAGGCGGGATTGCCCAGCCCTCCGACCACAAGGTCGTCCCCGGCGATCTTGCTGACGAGGTACCGGGAGCCTTCCAAGCGGTCTATCATCGTGTGCGGATATCCTGTGATTGTGTTTCTAAATATGCGGGCGCGGGCCGGCGGCTAG
>CBDUSX010000387.1:0-2947 GCA_965369935.1 uncultured bacterium | reverse complement strand
AGGGCAACGGCTCGGCCAACCCCAAGGCGCCCTCATAAAGGCCCGATTTCCGATCCGCCGGCGGGGAGCTTCCGGCTTCCCGGACGGCGGGCGGTGACGGCCGATTATCCTCTCATTTGTGCGGTTGGCGCTCCTGTTCCCATGCTTATCCTGGCAAAACCAGGATGATGGGGGCCAAGGCAGGGGCGTCAACATCGCCCTGGCGCCGCATTAGGCCAAGGCGGCGGGGGAGGGGAATCATCGTGCCGATAGCCCGGTGGAGCGGCGTCATTCGCCTTCCGTTCTCCCTGGTGCTGCTTCCCGGCAATCCCGCTAACCGTGTCGTACAGGGCAAGGATCGAGGCCGGCGCCTGAAACGCTGGATTTGCTCGTAACCACGTGCATGGACACCCAGAATAACTACATCGGCCCCATGGTGACCTGCTCCGCCGTGACGGAAAAGCGGCCGGGGTGGGGGTCGCCGGGAGAGGGTTTGCCGCGGTGGCCACGCATGTATAAGGAGTTGGCCAATGAAACCACCAAGGCGACCGCGGAAGCCGCGGCCGGAATTGACGAGATTCAACAAAACGCCGCAGAGGTGGTACACGCAGTCGGAGAGATCAACAATACATTGACCGCGTCCGATACCAGTGCCGATTTCACGGCGGACGGGGGCCGATAGCGGCCCTGGATGACAGGTCGCCGACGCAAAAGGCATGAACCCGGTGAATGAGGTTCCGGAGGGCCCGGTACTGATCGCCGGAGCGCGAATCGGGAGGATCCACACGCCGTCCTCCACCCGGGAGGGTGAAGGATGCCGACGCGAAAAAGGGAAAGAATCGCCCTAGAGCGGCTTCACATCCTTTGCCGAAGGACCTTTGGCGGTTTCCTCAACGGTGAACTCGACCGTCTGGCCTTCGTGGAGGACGCGAAACCCCTCGGCTTTGATTTCCGAATGGTGGCAAAAGACGTCCTTGCTGCCGTCCTCCGGAGTGATGAAACCGAAGCCCTTGGATTCATTAAACCATTTTACTTGTCCGATCATGTCGTACCTTTTTGCATACTCGAAAACGACTCGTCGCGTTATGCAGCGCCGCATCAGAACTTCACTGAATTGTGAGGAGATGAGGTAATTGCTTGGGCCGTTTCCGTAAATGGAGCTTAACGGTACGCTGGAAGGAAAAGAAAAACCACAAAAATCGTCCGCACGGCGCCACATACCGCACCCGCGCTATTTCCTGCGCCGGCGCGGACCGAATCGGCGCCAGCGCAGGCGGATACGGGCGGGGCAGTCCGGCGACAATCGAGGAGCGGGGCACCCTGGGCGGTTTTTTGTCGTAAAATATACTACGCTCAATGTGCAGTACCTTGATGTGCGGGGTGCGCCGGGGTTTTTCGTGCGGGACGTGGCCCCGGCAATCTTTCCCCCTCGCGGGAAGCAACTATGATCTGCCCGAACTGCCAGCACGCCAACAGAAAAAGCGCCAAGTTCTGCGAAGAATGCGGCAGCGGGACCTCCGGCAAGCGCCCGTGGCACTCCACGCTGCAAACCCTCCAGGCCATCATCAACGCGATTCCAGAACCGATTTACCTGAAGGACGCCGCGGGCAACTACGTCGTGGTCAACGAGAAAATGGCCGAGGACCATGGGATGACCGTCAAGGAGTTCCGCGGTTTCCCCACGGCAAAGCTCCCCGGCCGCTCCAAGAGTGAAATCCGCGCTATTCTGAAAGCCGACCGGGAGGTCATCGAAGGCGGGCGGCGCGTGGATATCGAGGATATCGAAGTCCACCTGGCCGGGGGCCGGAAGGGGTGGCAGCACATGGTCAAGGCGCCGCTGCGGGGGGAGGACGGCGAGGTTTTCGGCATCGTGGGACTGGCGGAAGATATTACCGAACGTAAAAACACCGAAGAGAAACTCAGGGAAAGCGAGCGGCGGCTGCGAAGAATGATAGATGCCTCGTCGCTGGGCATGTACATCCACGACAACTTCCGGTTCCTATACGCCAATCAGGCATTCAGCGAACTGTTCGGGTATGGCAGCCCGGATGAATTGCTGGCCGGCGGCGGCCCGGAACATCTGCTGGCCCCTGGGGAGCGCGACCGCCTGCAGAGCTTCTATGAGGCACGGATCGCGGGCGAGGCCTCTCCGCAACGTTACGAATACCGGGGCTTGCAAAAGGATGGGACAGAGATTTGGCTGGAAAGTTTTGTCCAGATCGTGGACTGGGAGGGCCGCAAGGCGGTTTTGTCGACCATCGTGGATATCAACGAACGCAAGCAGGCCGAGGCGGCGCTGGTGCAGGCGAAGGAGCAGGCCGAGGAAGCCACCAGGCTGAAGGACAAATTCGTCTCGCTGATCGCCCACGACCTGCGCTCGCCCATCGCGACCGTGCTGGGAATGATGAATTTTTTAAAACCCGGCCCGTCGACGCTGGACGAGGACAAGCAACTCGACATGTTCGACCGGGCGGTCATCAGGCTGGAAGGCCTGGTGCAGCTGATCGAGGAAGTGCTGGATATCGGCCGCTTGCAGACCGGCAGGATGGAGCTGGACAAGCTCTCGCATCCAGCCCTCGATTTGATCCTGAACGCCTTGACCCTGAAGCCTGTCGCCGACGCAAAGGGCGTGAAACTGGTGAATGAGGTTCCAGAGAGCCTGGTGCTGACCGCCGACGCGACCTACTTCGGCCAGGTGATCCAGAATCTCGTCGCCAATGCCATCAAGTTTTGCAATGCGGGGGACACCGTCACAATCTACGTTCCGGGGAGCAGCCCGACCACAATCGCGGTGCGGGACACAGGGGTGGGAATTCCGAAAAGCATGCTGCCGGATTTGTTCGGCTACGAAGTAAAAACCACCACCCCCGGCACCGCCAATGAAATCGGCACCGGGCTGGGCCTGCCGCTGAGCCACGAAATCATGAAGGCCCACGGAGGGAACCTCTATGCCGAATCGAAGCAAGGC
>CBDUSX010000386.1:0-2949 GCA_965369935.1 uncultured bacterium | reverse complement strand
TCACTCAATTCGGGAAACTCGCAAATGACAGACGGCTCAACCCCCATGGATGCCCTGTTCCACCCCCGCTCCATCTCGGTGATCGGGGCATCCTCCGACGTTCGCAAGCTGGGCGGGCGCACCTTCCGCAATCTGAAGGAACTGGGATTTCAGGGACAGCTTTACCCCATCCACAAGCGGGACGAAGAGGTGCAGGGCGTGCCCGCCGTGCCCTCCGTGGGCGAGTTGCCCGACGGCGTGGACATGGCCTTCATTCTCGTGCCCGCCCCCGGCGTGGTGACGGCTCTGGAGGAATACGCCGCCAGGGGCGTGCGCTCGGCGGTGGTGTTCAGTTCCGGCTTCGCGGAGACGGACGATGAAGGGCGGGACAATCAGGAGCGCATCACCGCCTTGGCCCGCGAGACGGGCATGCGCGTCGTGGGGCCCAACTGCATGGGCGTGATGAACGTGCATGAGGGTATGCTCGGCACCTTCACCTCCTCCTTCGATTACGGCCTGCCCAGCCCGGGACGGATCAGCGTGGTCAGCCAGAGCGGGGCCTTCGGCGCCCATTGCTTCGTGCTGGCCCGGGAGCGGGGGCTGGGGCTGAACCTGTGGGCCACCACCGGCAACGAGTGCGACGTGGACGTGGCTGACTGCCTGGCCTACATGGCCATGGACGAGGCGACCGACGTGATCCTCTGCTACATGGAGGGCTGCAAGAGCAAGGAGCGGCTGGTGCATGCGCTGGAGGTGGCCCGCGAGCGAAACAAGCCGGTGGTGATGCTGAAAGTGGGGCGCACGGAAGTGGGGGCCGCCGCGGCGTCTTCCCACACCGCCTCCCTGGTGGGCTCGGACGCGGTGTACGACGCGATCTTCAAGCAATACGGCGTGCACCGCGCGGAGACCATCGAGGAATTGACCGACATCGCCTATGCCTGCATCGCCAGACGGTTTCCCCCCGGCAAGCGGGTGGGGCTGGTCACTATCTCCGGCGGCGTGGGGGTGGTGATGGCCGATGCGGCCGCCAGCGCCGGGCTGGAGGTGCCGCCCATGCCCGAGGACACGCAAGCCAAGCTCAAGGAACTCCTGCCCTTCGCCGCCGTGCGCAATCCCATTGACTTCACGGCCCAGGCCCTGACCGACACCTCCCTGGTGCGCAAGAACCTGGAGATCATGCTGGACGAAGGGGGCTGCGACGCCGTGGTGCTGTTCCTGGCCAGCATCGGGCTGAACCCGCGCATCATGGGCCAGCTCACCGACTCCCTGCTGGAGCTGCGCGAAAAGTTTGGCCAGGAGCTGATCGTGATGTCCATCCTGGCGCGGGAGGAGCTGAAAACGACCCTGGAGCAGGCGGGCTTTCTGCTCTACGAGGACCCGACCCGCGCCATCAAGGCGGTGGCGGCGCTGGTGAAGTTCGCCGAATCCTTCCGCAATGCGGGCAAGACCTCCCCGCTCCCGGCTTTGCCGGAGGGCATGGCGCCCTTCCCGGCGCAAATCGTGAGCGAGTACGAGGCCAAGCGTGTGCTGGCCGCGGCGGGCATTCCCGTGGTGGAGGAACGGCTGGCCCAATCCGCCGAAGAAGCGGTTTCCGCGGCCTCCGAACTGGGCTATCCGGTGGTGTTGAAGATCGCCTCTCCGGACATTCAGCACAAGTCGGAGATCGGCGGGGTGGCGCTGAACCTGGAAAGCGCCGAAGCGGTGGAAGAGGCCTACGGGACGCTGCTGGAGCGGGCGCGCCAACACCAGCCCGAGGCCCGCATGGACGGCATCCTGGTGGCGCCCATGGTCAAAGGCGGAGTGGAGACCATCCTGGGGGTGAACCGGGACCCCGTGTTCGGTCCGGTGGTGCTGTTCGGGCTGGGGGGCATATTCGTGGAGGTGATGAAGGACGTCACCTTCCGCCTCGCCCCGTTCAGCGTGGAGGAAGCCCACGCCATGATCCGCGAGGTCAAGGGCTTTCCCTTGCTGGAAGGCGTGCGGGGCCAGCCGCCCGCGGACATCGAGGCCCTGGCGCGGGCCCTGGCCCAGCTATCCGTCTTCGCCGCGGCCCATGAGGACGAATTGGAAACCCTGGACCTCAACCCCTTCATCGTGCTGCCCGAGGGGCAGGGCGCCTTGGCCGTGGACGCCCTGATCGTGCCGCGGGAGCGATAGGCCGCCCCCCTTCGCGTCCGTCAACAGGAGGTGCTTTCAGTGGAATTCGGACTGGCGGGAAAAGTCGCGCTGGTGGCCGGCGGGGCCAGCGGCATCGGCCTGGAGAGCGCGGCCGTGCTGGCGGCGGAGGGCGCGGCCGTCGTGCTGGCCGACCTGAACGGCGAGGCGGCGGAGCGGGCCGCCGCGGCGCTGAAGGAAGAAGGCCGCGAGGCCTCCCACGCGTCTGTGGACATCAGCGACCCCGCCGCCGTGGAGGCCATGGCCGCCCGGGTGCTGGAGGCTCATGGGCGGGTGGACATCCTGGTCAACTGCGCGGGCATCGCCGGGGACAAGCTGTTCGTGGACTCCACCCCCGAGGACTGGCGCGAGGAAATTGACGTCAACCTGATCGGCCCCATGCTGTGCATCAAGGCCCTCCTGCCCGGCATGATCGAGCGGGAGGGCGGACGCATCATCACCCTGGCCTCCGACTCCGCGCGCATCGGCCAGGCGCGCCTGAGCTACTACGCCGCGGCCAAGGCGGGGGCCATTGCCTTCTCCAAGTCCCTGGCTCAGGAGGTGGGGCGCTACCACATCACGGTCAACGTCGTCTCCCCCAGCGCCACCAACACCCCCTTGCGCATCAGGCGCGAGGAGGGCGTACGCCAGTCCATGGGGGAGGAGGCCTACGCGGAGCGGGTGCGCAAGGTGCTGCGCATGTACCCCCTGCGCAGGCTGGGCGAGCCGGATGACATCGCCTCGGCGGTGGCCTTCCTGGCCTCCGAGCGCGCCTCCTGGATCACCGGGCAGGTGCTGAGCGTCAACGGCGGGTTC
>CBDUSX010000385.1:0-2951 GCA_965369935.1 uncultured bacterium | reverse complement strand
CGGCGGCACCCCGGATGCTCCCGCCGGGGGAAGATGGAACTGCCCCGGGTATCGGTTAAGTGATACGATTGGCAACAACTATTCAGGATGCCTTATGATTCCTTCAGCCATGGAATCCCTGGAGGCGATCGCGCGCGAATGCGAAGGCAAGCGCGTGGCGCTGTTCTTCGACTACGACGGCACGCTGACCCCGATCGCGAGGCGGCCCGACCTGGCCTTCATGACCGAGGTCATGCGGGGAACCGTGGCCGATCTGGCGCGCCTCTGTCCAGTGGCCATCGTGAGCGGCCGGGACCGCCCGGACGTGGAAAAGCTCGTTCAGCTGGACTCGATCTATTACGCCGGCAGCCATGGGTTCGACATAGCCGGGCCGCAAGGGCAAAAAATGCAGCCACGCCAGGGCGAGAGTTTCGTGCCGCTGCTGCGCAAGGCGGAGGCGGAACTGCGCGAACGGCTGGAGGGAATGGACGGCGCGCTGGTGGAATCGAAGAAATACGCCTTCGCCGTGCACTACCGCCTCGTCGCGGAGGCGGACAAGCCCCGGCTGGACGAGGCCGTGGAAGAGGTGACCGGCCGCCATCCCGGCCTGCGCAGGAAGGGCGGGAAAATGGTCTACGAAATCCTGCCCGCAATGGACTGGGACAAGGGCAAGGCAGTCAACTGGTTGCTGGAGGCGCTGCACCTCGACCAGCCGGACGTGCTGCCCTTCTACCTGGGGGACGACCTGACGGACGAGGATGCCTTCGCCGTCCTGCAGGACAAGGGGATTGGAATCCTGGTGGCCGAGGGGCCGCAGGAAACCAAAGCGAAGTATCTCCTCCATGACGTGGAGGAGGTCAGGGCCTTCCTGGAGCGGATAACGGAGTTGCTGGCGGGCCGCACACGTATTTCATAGACCGGCTCAAAATTCCCGCCCCGATATGGTAGTGTCAGTCCCCAGCCTGCAACTCAGCCTGCAATTCAGCTTGCAACAGTGCAGTGCGTCCCACTGACCGGGCCGTGAAGCCGGCCCGAGGTTAAAACCGGAGCACCACCCAATGAGCGCCGCAGACCCCAACCGCGTGATACTGACAGGTGAAAACCCATTCCTACGACTGAGCGAAACCGACAGCGACGACTTTACGACCAATGCGAGCTTCTGGCGCATCATCTTCTGCCCGGCCGGGCCGGGGCACGTGCTGTATCTCAAAAGCGAGTTGACGGAGAACCGTTGGCGCATCTACTCCGACAACATCGCTATGGCGCGCTGGCTGCAATCAACGGTCCAGGGCATGCTCAACGCCGAGACGGCGGACACGGCGATCCCGGTGCTCGACGCCCGGTTCAGAAAATCCGGCGATCCGGCCTATTTCTGGAGCGAGCGGGTTGAATCCAGGGACGAGGTCATTACCCTCACCTGGTACGAGATCGGCGATCCACTGCTGATCCACACACAGCCCAATGCGGATCCGGGGCGGCCCTACGGGGTGTGCACCGTTCTCGTGCCGGCGCTCGGTGCGCGCCTGTCACTCAACGGAACCGAAGCCGCGGGCCGGCCATGGCCGCGGGAGCGTGAAGGAAGACCGTTCAGCACCTGCGCGTTGGCGTTCTCGGAAAGCTGGACGGAATCCCGCTAGCCGGGCGTTCTTCCCCGATACGCTCAACCCTCATCACTCTGGAGCCGTGGCAGCGGTTCAGCTTCGGCTTGAGCTTGCGGCCGGCCGTGACGATCCGGAGATGACCGCCATGAAAGATTGGAGAGTGCTGCTGGTTGTGGTCAGCGTCGCACTGGCCGCTTCCTGCGCCGTGCTTTACGACAAGCTGGGAGGGGACTTTCTGGGCGGGCCGGGTGAATTGGCCGGCAACGCCGGGGCCACCGCGAAGAGGCTGATCGCCGACGCATACCGGGACGTTGATCCTGAGCAGCTGGTGGACTTTCACACCCACATCATCGGAATGGGCACCGGCGGCACGGGCGCGTTCATCAATCCGCAGTTAAGATCCCTGTGGCAACCCATCGAGTATATCAGGACCGCCGTCTACCTCAGCGCCGCGGGCATCACGGACGAGGACAAGGCCGACGCGCAGTACGTCGAGCGGCTGAAGGCCCTGATCCGGCATCAGCCGCAACACGGGAAGTTCGCGATCATGGCCTTTGACAAGCATTATCGCCCGGACGGCACGGTTGACCTTGAACGTACGAACTTCTACGTCCCCAACGAATATGTGTACCGGCTCGCAAAGGAAAATCCGGACCTGTTCATTCCGATGATTTCGGTGCATCCCTATCGCAAGGACGCGCTGCCCGAACTGCGCATATGGGCGGAGAAGGGAGTCCGGCTGGTCAAATGGCTGCCCAATGCGATGGGCATCGATCCATCCGATGAGAGAATTGACCCCTTCTACCGCCTGATGAAGCGCTACGGCATGATTCTTCTTTCCCATACGGGGGAAGAGCAGGCCGTCGCCGCGGAGGACTATCAGGCCCTTGGCAATCCGCTCCGGTTGCGGCGGCCCCTGGAGCTCGGGGTGACGGTGATCATGGCGCACAGCGCCAGCCTGGGCGAGGGCATTGACCTGGACTCGCCGCATAAGCCTGCCGTCTCGAACTTCGCGCTGTTTCTGAGAATGATGGACGAAGCGAAATACGCCGGGCGCCTGTTCGGCGAAATCTCCGCCCTTGTGCAGTTCAATCGCTTTGACGGCCCGTTGCAGACGCTGCTGGAGCGGGAGGACCTGCATTCCCGGCTGATGAACGGGAGCGATTATCCCCTGCCGGCCGTGAACGTGGTGATCCGCACCGGGGACCTGATGGACGCGGGGTTCATTACCGACGCGGAACGCGAGGCCCTTAATGAAATTTACCGGTACAACCCGCTGCTGTTCGACTTCGTCCTCAAGCGCACCCTGCGCCATCCCAAATCGGGCAAGCGGTTTCCTCCCCAGGTGTTCACCTCCCCGATCCGGCTGGA
>CBDUSX010000384.1:0-2952 GCA_965369935.1 uncultured bacterium | reverse complement strand
TAGACGAATGAGCCGGGAAAGACCCGCACCTTGTGCACCTCGTGGCAGAGCCGGGTGATCTCCGCGTCGGGCAGCCCGCTGCGCCGGGCCAAATGCGCCACGTCCAGGGCCAGGTAGAAGGCGTTGGGCTGGCCGGCGAAGGGCCGCACCCGCAGGCGTTCCGGCGGCGCGAAAGCCGCCAGGAAACGCCGGTGCCGCTCGCGCACCTGGCGCGCGATGATCCCCGGATAGTCCCCGTAGTTGGCCAGCAGATGCCCGGCGAAGGCCAGCTTGACGTTGCTGGGGGTGAGGGATTCGGACATTTTGATGAAGCGCATGGCATAGGTGAGGGGCTCCGCCGCGCTGACCGCGAAGCCCAGCCGCAGGCCCGCGAAGCCGTACTTCTTGGAAAAGCTGTCCAGGAACACCGTGCGCTCCGGGTCGAAACGGCCCAGGGCCCGCCCCACCTCCGGGTCTTCCGCGTAGGGCGCGTACACCATGTCCACCAGCAAGGCGCAGTCGTAGGTGGCCGCCACCCGGTTGATGCGCTCCACCTGCTCTGCGCTGAGGCCGTAGCCCATCGGGTTGTGGGGCACGTTCACCAGAATCGCCCCCACCGCGTCGTTGCAGTAGGTCTCCACGCCGCGCGCGAACTGCTCGCCGTCATAGGCCAGGAAGGCTTGCAGGCCCGCATGGGCGGAGACGACCGCCGAAAAGTAGGGATAGCTCGGCGCGGCCAGCAGCACGTACTGCTTCCTGCTCTTCGTGCTGCCCAGGGGCGAGGTGAAGGCGCGCACGGCGACGCTCATGGCGTTCTGCCCGCCGTCCATGGACACCACCACGTCCTGATGGAAGCGCTCCACGCCCAGCCAGCGGTTGAGCGATTCCGCCATCAGCCGGTTGGTTTCCCTCTCCCCCATGGTGCCCGAGTACTGCATGGCCAGGGGGGTCAACTCCCCGGACTGCATGAAGCGCCGGTAGACCTCGAACAGGTTCTCCTCCAGCTCCATGTTGCCCACCTCGCCGATGCCCAGGTTGTACACGTCCTCGGCAAGGGGCGTGATCACGTAGCCGCCGTAGAACCGCTCCAGGCTCAGGGTGTCCATGTAGTCCCGCACGGTGGGGTTGATCAGCCGGGCGGCGGCGCTCTCGTCTTGCTTATCGGACATGCTTGGTCTTTTTTGTAGTGCGTTGGTAGGCGGCCAGGAATTCCTCCTTGAAGCTCAGGAAGCGCTCCTGGGCAATGGCTTCGCGGATATTCTCCATCAACGTCAGGTAAAAATGAAGGTTGTGGATGCTGGCCAGCATCTGCCCCAGGATTTCCCCCGCCTGAAACAGGTGGTGCAGGTAGGCCCGCGTATAGTGTTCGCAGGTGTAGCAATCGCAGTTCGTGTCCGGCGGAAAGCGGTCCTTGCGGTAATCCGCGTTGGTCACCCGCAGCCGCCCCACCCGGGTGAACAGCATGCCCGAACGCGCGTACTTGGTGGGGATCACGCAATCGCTCATGTCCATCCCCGCCTCCACGGACGCCAGGATGTCCTCCGGCAGCCCCACCCCCATCAGATAGCGCGGAATCCCGGCGGGCAGGTGGGGCACGGTGTAGGACAGCACTTCGCGCATCACATCCAGCCCCTCCCCCACGCTCAGGCCCCCCACGGCGATGCCGGGCAAATCAAGCGCCGCGATGGCCTGGGCGCATTCCCGCCGCAAATCGGGGTAGGTGGAGCCCTGCACGATCCCGAACAGGGCCTGATCCTCGCGCCGGTGGGCCTGCTTGCTGCGCTCCGCCCAACGCACGGTGCGCTCCATGGCTTCCCTGGCATAGCCAGGGGGCGCCGGGTAGGCCACGCATTCGTCGAAGGCCATGGCGATGTCCGCCCCCAGCTTTTCCTGGATGGCCATCGAGCTCTCCGGGGTCAGCAGCACGGGCTTGTCGTTCTTACGGGCGCGGAAGCGCACCCCCTCCTCGCTGATCTCCCGATCGGGCAGGGAGAACACCTGATAGCCCCCGGAATCGGTGATCAGCAGGTGCGGCCAGTTCATGAATTTGTGCAGGCCGCCCAGGGGCGCGATCACGTCCTCCCCCGGCTTCAGGTGCAGGTGGTAGGTGTTGGCCAGCAGGATCTTCGCCCCCTTGTCCGCCACCCAGTCCGGCAGCATGGCCTTGATGGCGCCCTGGGTGGCCACGGGCATGAAGGCCGGCGTGGGCACCTCTCCCCTGGGGGTGGTGATCACGCCCAGGCGCGCGCCACAGGCGGGGTCGGTCTTGACCAGCTGGAATTGCAGGGACATGCCGGGCCGATCCGCCTTCAGGATTTCGAAGGCGGTTTGTTCGCGGGCGGATTGTCTTTGGGGGGCGAATCCGCCCGCGGCGATGTTGCATCGGATGCATCCGGTGCATCCGCGGGCGCGGCCTCCTGCGCCGGATCGGCGAAGTGGCGGGCAGGGTTGTGCAGGGCCTCCGGGACGAGCAGCCCCAGGGGGTCCAATTCGGCCACGGGCAGCCGCTTGAGCGTCTCCTCGTTCAGGGGATAGGTGCCCGGCGCTTCCCCGGCGATCAGGCGCAGCCGCTCCTGATATTCCTCGTAGCGGGCGCGCTGGGCCTCCACCAGTTGCGCGACGGCTTGCAGGCGCTCCAGGTTCAGGGCGGCCAGGGTGTATTCGGCCCGCACGTCAATGTCCAGCACCGCCTCCTCCACCTGGGCGCCGCACACGTTGTGCCTCCTCCCGCCGGGCACCAGCAACTCGGTGTATTCCGTGGTGCCGCAGGCCGGGCAGTGCAGCCACACCAGCTTGCCGGGCAGGGGCTCCTGCATTGCGGCCGCCTCACCAGCCGTCGCCCCTCCGGACTCCACCTGCGTCCCCTGCTCCCAGGGCGCGGAGGGCTCCTGCTCACCCGCCTTGGCCCGCAGGCGCTCTTCCAGGGAAATGACGTTGTCCTTGTTGGCTTCCTTGTCGTCTTTTTCGGCCATC
>CBDUSX010000383.1:0-2985 GCA_965369935.1 uncultured bacterium | reverse complement strand
CTGGGGGCGCTGCCGGTGCGGGTTCCACGCCTTCGGCGCCTGGGGATGCTGCCGGGGCGGGTTCCACGCCTTCGGCGCCTGCGCCGGCCGGAACTTTCTGGGGCAGCGCGCCGCCTGCGGCCGGGGAGAGGTTGCGCGATGCGGTGCGGGCGGTGCCGCCCTTGCCGGAACTGGCGATGGTGTAGGATTCGCCGCGCTGCTGGCGGCGCTCGATCATGCCGTCAATCCTGTCCAGCAACTGTTTGCTGACGTCGTCCATCCCGCCGTAGGAGAGCCGGTTTCTTATCAGGCTCAGGAACGGCCCGGCCATGCTGTCCAGGATTTTCTGCCCGATCGCGTAGGGCAGGGTGCGGAGCAGAAACAGCAATGGAATCAGGGAGACGCCCTCGCCTTCCAGGACTTCCGACTTGGACACCTTGGGCACGAACTTGCTCATGGACTCGGAAAACCGCCCTCCCACGAATTCCTGGTGGTGGTTGATGAATTCCAGTTCGGTGGCCGGCACGAAATTTTGCACCGCCCGCTCTTCGTCCCTCAGCACGTCGTCGTAGGACTGCATGCTGTTGCCCTTGGTGTTCATCAGGAAATCAACGGCGGTCAGCACGTTCTCGATGGGCTGATTGGGCTCGCGGGTGCGGATCTGGGTGAACAGCGCATCCAGCTTCTGCCGGGACACCAAGGGCAGCAGACGGTACTGGATCAGCCGCAGGTAGCACGCATAGTAGTAACAGAGGGGAAAACGCAGATGGGAGTTGCTCAGGGAGGTGCCCAGCAGAAACTCCCCGATATCAATGATCTTTTGCACCGAACTGATCTGCTGCTTTTCCACCGGGATGAAGCCGATGCCCGAGGAGGAGATGGTCTCTTGCATGGTGGGCGCGTGCTTGGGGCCGGCCATCACCAGCGAATAAAACGTGCGCCAGACCCATTTGAACAACTCCTCATCCAGCACCGATTTCAACACCTTGCGCCGTTCGCTGGCCAGGGAGGCATACCGCCTGGTCAACTCGGTGTAGAAGCAGGACATGGCGAACAGCACTTCCAGGCCGCCCAGGGGGTGCTTGAGAATGGTGACGTCTTCCTGCACCGGCGAGGTGATGGGTTGATTGGGCGCGATTTTCAGGTAGATGTTTTCCAGCAGTTGATTGAGTTCCCCCCGAATGCCCTTGGATTCCTCGCTGTCCTGGCTCTGTCCGATGGACACGCCCGTGTACAACTTGAAATCCTCTCCCATCTCCTTGTTCAGCTTGCGGCGCACGTGTCCCTTCATGAAGCCCTGGGCGCTCCTGCCTTGGGCGATCATGCGGGAGTTGGTGGCGTGGGTCTGGAAAAAGTATTCCTGGGCCGCACGCAGTCCTTCTTCATTGAGAAACTGCGGATGGTTCCAAGGAGGGAGTCCCGCTCCGGCTCCGCCAATGGATTCCATATGCTCCCCCTGCTTTATCCCCTGTCCGCTTGCCCGCGGCGGGAAATACGAGTGTCCCGGGTTTTTCCGCCGGCCTGTGCGTATATTTATATCAAACCAGTGCCTTGGGAAAGACAATTTTCATTCGCAAGGCCCCTCAGCGGCGCCCGTAGATGTCCTCGAATCGCTCGATGTCGTCCTCGCCCAGGTAGCTGCCGTACTGCACCTCGATAAACCGCAGCAGGCCCTCCCCCGTATTGGTGATGCGGTGCTTGGCGCCCTTGGGGATGTGGCAGCCGCCGTCGGGGCCCAGGGAAAAGGCCTCCTCTCCGCAGGTTACCTCCGCCTCGCCCTCGATCACCACCCAGTGCTCGGCCCGCTGCCGATGACTTTGCAGGGACAGCTTCTGCCCCGGCAGCACCTCGATCAACTTCAGCTTGAAGCCCTCGCCCTCCTGAATCACGGTGAAGGAGCCCCAGGGCTTGAAGGTGGTGGCGGATGCCTCCGCCTCCGGCCTGCCGCCGGCCCGCAAGGTTTCCACCAGTTGCTTCACCTCCTGCACCTTGGCCATGTCGCAGATCAGCAGGGCATCGTCCGTGTCCACCACCACCAGGTTTTCCACGCCCACGATGGCGATAAGGCGCTTGCCGGCGCGGATCATGGAGTCCTTGGTGGAAACCGCCACCACGTTTCCCGACACCACGTTGCCGTGCTCGTCCTTGCTCGCTTCCTGGTACAGCACGTCCCAGGCCCCCAGGTCGCTCCAGTCCAGATCGCAGGGGATGACGTGCAGGCGTCTGGTTTTTTCCAGCAGCAGGGTGTCAATGGATTCCGGCGTGACCTCCTTGTAGATGGCCTCGATCAACTCCGGATCGCTCCAGTCGTGTTCCTCCCCTTTTTGCCCGTGGGTGCGGAAGATGCCGTTCAGGCCCGGCGCATGGGCGGCGAACTCGTCGAGCAGGGTCTGTACGTTGAACACGAATATGCCCGCGTTCCAGGCGTAGCCCCCTTCGGCCAGGAATTTCTCCGCCGTGGGCAAATCCGGCTTTTCGATGAACCGCTTCACGGAGAACACGCCGTCCCGCACCGGCTCGCCGCATTGAATGTAACCCAGTCCGGTCTCGGGGCGGGTGGGGGTGACGCCGATGGCCACCAGGTCTCCGCCGCGGGCCATGTCCATGGCCAGGGCCAGGTTGGCGTCGAACACGTCCTCCTTGGTGATGTGGGCGTCGCACCACATGACCGCGACGATGGCCTCGGGCGATTCGAAGTAAATGTGCAGCGCCCCCCACAGGATCGCCGGCGCGCTGTTCTTCCCGAAGGGCTCCCCCAGCACGTTGCTCCGGGGATGGCCGGGGTCGAGCCTGCGTAACTGCTCCAGCGCCAGGCTGGTGTGGGCGAGGTTGGTGACGGTCTTGATGCGCTCCGGGGGGATGGAGCGCGCAAGGCGCTGGAAGGTGGCCTGCAGCAGGGTGTGCCGGCCGCGCTCCAGGGAAAGCAGTTGCTTGGGCGTGTCGGTCCGGCTGAGCGGCCACAGCCGGGTGCCCGAGCCGCCCGCGACGATCAACCCATAGGCCCCC
>CBDUSX010000382.1:0-2985 GCA_965369935.1 uncultured bacterium | reverse complement strand
TCGCCGCAGCGCACGGCGATTTCCACGTCCTTCAAGGCGCGGTAGAGCACGAGCGCGGCCTTGCGTTCGCGGGCGTCGAGATGGGCGTTGCGCGAGCTCAGGGCCAGGCCGCCGGCGTCGCGGACGGTGGGGCAGACCACGATTTCGGTGAGCATGCCCAGGTCTTCCACCATGCGCTTGACCACCACGGTTTGCTGGGCGTCCTTCTGGCCGAAGTAGGTCCCTTGCGGCTGGGTGAGGCAGATCATCTTGGCCACCACGGTGGCCACCCCGCGGAAGTGGCCTGAGCGGTGGGCGCCTTCCAGGGGCTGGGAAAGCTCCTCCACGGTCACGTAGGTCTGGAAGCCTTTCGGGTAGACCTCCTCCACGCCCGGCGCCAGCACGTAGTCCACGCCGCATTCCCCGGCCAGGCGGAGGTCCTCCTCCATCACGCGGGGATAGATGGAGAAATCCGCGTCGTCCCCGAACTGCTTGGGGTTGACGAAGATCCACAGCACGGCGATCTCGTTTTCCTCGCGGGCGCGGCGCATCAGGGCCAGGTGGCCTTCGTGCAAGGCGCCCATGGTGGGGACGAGCCCGAGGGTGCCTTTAAGCGTGGGACGGAGTTTCTTCCAGGCGGAGAGGGATTGAATCACCTGCATGGCGCATCCTCAGGGAAGTTCGCTGCTTCCGGCGCCCGGCTGATGCGGGCTGAGTCGTGGCGGTATGGGCCGTGCTCCCTCCGGCCACCCCCAAGGATTCAAATGCTGCCCTCAAATAGCAAAACCGGCCCGAAATTGTAATCATTTTTTGATGACCATTTGTTGCCGCTGCCGGGGCGCGGGGGCGGTGTGTGGGGGTGGCGGCAATTGTCATTGACCGGCCCGTGGCGTAAGGTGGAGCGGATTTTCCCCAACTTTCCGCCGCCGTTACCTGAGCATGAGGCGCAACATGGCCGATACCCCCCTGCATTACCAGACCATCAGCGAACTGGGACGGAACCTCCGCGCCGGCAAGCTCTCCCCCGTGGAACTGACCGAGCACCTGCTGGCCCGCACGGAAGACCTGGACGGCAAGCTGGGCGCCTACCGGCTGGTGGCGCGGGAGCGCGCCCTGGCCGAGGCGCGGGCGGCGGAGGCGGCCTTGCGGGCCGGGCAGGACCTGGGGCCGCTGCACGGCATCCCCTATGCGGCCAAGGACCTGTACGACGCCAAGGACATGCCCACCACCGCGGGCAGCCACCTGCTGGAATCCCACAAGGCGGGGGAGGATTGCACGGCGGTGCACCGGCTGGCCCAGGCGGGGATGGTCTTCACCGGCAAGACCAACACGGTGCAGTTCGCCTACGGCGGCGTGGGCATCAATCACGATCACGGCACCCCCCACAATCCCTGGCACGAGACCCCCCACGCCCCCGGCGGCTCCAGCAGCGGCTCCGCCGTGGCCGTGGCTTCGGGCCTGGTGCCCATGGCCCTGGGCAGCGACACGGGCGGCTCGGTGCGCATCCCCGCGGCTCTCTGCGGCACCACGGGCCTCAAAACCACCGTGGGGCGGATCAGCCGCGCGGGGGTGTATCCCCTGAGCTGGAGCCTGGATTCGGTGGGGCCGCTCACCCGCTCGGTGGAAGACGCGGCCCTGGTCTACCAGGCCATGCAGGGTCCTGATTTGCAGGATCCCACCACCGTGGGCGTGCCCACCCATGACGTGCTGAAGGGATTGAAAGAAGGCGTGCGCGGCCTGCGCATCGCCTTCGCCGAGACCACCTTCTGGGACGGCGTGCATCCGGAGGTGGAAAAGGCCGCGCGCGAATGCGGCAAGGTGTTCGAAGAGCAGGGGGCCCACGTGGGCAGCGTGGAATTCCCCGAGGCCGAGGAAGCGCGCCAACTCAACCCCGGCGGGCTGGTGATCGCCGCGGAGGCCTATACCTGCAACAAGAAATGGATTGACGAGCACTTCGACGAGTTGGACCCCATCATCGCCCACCGCATGATCAAGGGGCGCGACATCCCGGCCCACGAGTACCTGGCCGTCACCCTGGCCTGGGAGCGCCTGCGCGCCAAGGCCGACCACGCCCTGCGGGACGTGGATGCGCTGCTGGTGCCGACCTGCGCCATTCCCGCGCTGCCCGTGGCGGAGATAGACGCGGACAAGGAGACCTATTCCCAGGTCAACGTGCAATACCTGCGCAACACGGCCATCGGCAACATTCTCAAGCTGTGCGGGCTTTCCGTCACCTGCGGCTTCACCAGCGAGGGGCTGCCCATCGGGCTGATGATATACGCCCGGGCCTTCGCCGAAGACACGGTGCTGCGCATCGGCTACGCCTTTCAGCAGGCCACCGACTGGCACCGCCGCGCGCCGGAGCTGGGCTGGGCGGACGGAGGGGCGTAGATGACGCCGGAAGTGGAGGCCGTGCTGGAAGAACTGCACGAGCGCATGGCGGAAGAAAAGCGGCGGCGGGAGACCATGTCCGAAGAAGAGCGGGACGCCACCCGCAATTCCAGAATGCTGGCCATCGGGGAGGAGGCCGGGCGCTTCCTGAACCTGCTGGTCAAGACCGCCGGGGCGCGGAGCCTGCTGGAGCTGGGCACCTCCGTGGGTTACTCCACCATCTGGCTGGCCGAGGCCGCGCGGGCCCATGGCGGGCGCATCACCACCGTGGACGAGAACGAGGACAAGACGCGTCAGGCCCGCGAATACCTGGCCGCCGCGGGGCTGGCGGAGGTCGTGGAATTCGTCACCGGCGACGCCCTGGAGACCGTCGCCGCCCGGCCGGGGCCCTTCGACTTCGTGCTGCTGGACGTGTGGAAGGGCGGCTACGTTCCCTGCTTCGAGGCGGTTTATCCCAAGCTCGCGGTGGGTGGGCTGATCGCCGCGGACAACATGACCCATCCCGTCACGGAACACGCGCCGCTATATCAGGAGCGGGTGCGCGGCACCGCGGGCATGGAATCCATGCTCGTGCCCATCGGCAACGGCCTGGAAATCTCCCGGCGCGCCGCGTAG
>CBDUSX010000381.1:0-2992 GCA_965369935.1 uncultured bacterium | reverse complement strand
GCTCGCGATTTTGGCGATCCTCGCCGCGCCGCAAGCCCAGGCCCAGAAGTACAACCTGACGCTGACCGGAGCCAGCCCCGGCGGCCTATGGTCGCGCATCGGCGGCGGCATTGACGCCGCGATTGCCGCGGCCTATCCGGGCTCCACGATCACCTATCAGACCTCCAGCGGCGGTCTGGCCAACGTGCCGATGGTGGCCCAGGGCAAGGCGCCCATGGGCATCGCCACCGACGGCGAGTTGACGGTGGCCTACAAGGGCCGCAAGCCCTTCAAGTCGCCCATCACGAACATCCGGGTGCTGTTCCGCGCCTACACGCCCTCGGCGCGCTTCCAGGCCACCCACCTGCTGCTCAACAAATCCTTCGCCGACAAGCACGGCATCCGCTCCTTCGCGGACATCGTCAGGAAGAAGGCCCCCGTGCGCGTGGCCATCAACCGCCGGGGCAACATGGACGGCGATATCGGCGAGATGGTGATGAAGGAAATGGGCGCCACGCAGAAGGACATCGAAGGCTGGGGCGGCCAGGTCGTGCGGGCGGCCTCCAAGGAAATGGTGTCCCTGATGCTGGACCGCCGCATCGATCTCGCGATTCTGGGGATCGCCTACCGCCATCCGCGGGTGCGGGAAATCGCCAGGGGCATCAAGCCGGTGCTGCTCGACATTCCCAAGCGGGTGGCCCAGAAGGTGGTGGACCGGCTGGGCGGCGCGGTCTGCGGCTTCAAGAAGGGCGAGTACAAATTCTCCGACAGGAACATCACCTCCGTCTGCGTGGGCGCCCTGATCGTCGTGAACGAAAACATGGACAAGCAACTCGCCTACAACCTCGCCAAGGGCTTGTTCGAGCAAATCGAAAAATTCAAGACGGCCCACCGGCTGATCAAAAAGACAGCCACGCTGCAATCCATGTCCGAACCCGCCATCGTGCCCTTCCACCCGGGAGTGGCCAAGTACCTGCGCGAAGCCGGCCTGTCGCGCTAGCCGCGCCACTCACGTAACGGTTCGACCCTCGGGCGGGGCATGGCGCCCCGCCTGAGGCGTGCGCGGCGGATTCGATGAAATCTTTCAACCCGTTCCAGGCCAAGCTGTGGTTCTCGGTCGGCGTCCGGCGCCGCCCGCGGGGCTGGCTCGTCTGGCTGACCACCGCTTTTGCGGTGGTGCTGGCTGTGTTCGTCATCAGCGCGGCCACGGTGACCATCGTCGCGCCCTGGACGATGGGGGTGCTCTTCCTGAGCGGGATGATGACCCTGGCCTTCCTGACCGTCGGCGCCCATGAGCATGCCGACCGCGAGCGGCCCTCGCCGCTGGACTGGGTGTTGGCCGCGGCCAGCGCGGCGGCGGGGGTGTACTTTGCGTATCACGCGGAGACCATCGAGCAGCGGATCGTGCTGCTGGACCCGCTGACGACGCTGGATATCCTGTTCGGCTCGGTGGTCTTCCTGCTGACCCTGGAGATCACCCGGCGCACCACCGGTCTCGGCCTGACCGTGCTGGTGCTGATCTTCGTGGCCTACAACTTCTTCGGCCACCTGCTGGATGGGGTCATCAAGCACGGCTACATCGATTACCAGCACTTTCTCGAAATCACGGTGTTCACCACCGATGGTATCTTCGGCCTTCCGGTCCGCGTGGCGGCGACCTACGCCTTCCTGTTCGTGTTGTTCGGCACCTTGCTGCAGGCAGTGGGCGGGGGCGATTTCTTCTTCGATTTCGCCGCGGCCATCAGCGGCCGCCAGCCGGGCGGCCCGGCCAAGGTGGCGGTGGTTTCCTCCGGGCTGTACGGCATGGTCTCAGGGTCCCCCACCTCCGACGTCGTCACCACCGGCTCGATCACCATTCCCATCATGAAGCGCCTGGGCTATCAGGGCACCCTCGCGGGCGCGGTGGAAGTGGCGGCCTCCACGGGCGGCAGCCTGGTGCCGCCGGTGATGGGCTCGGCGGCGTTCATCATGGCCGAATACACCGGGATCGAATATCAGGACATCGCCATCGCCGCGCTGCTGCCCGCGCTGCTGTATTACATCTCCGTGTACGCCCAGGTGCATTTCGCCTCCCTGCGGCTGGGCCTGCGGCGGCTGGACGATGACCAGATACCACCCATGGGCGCCACCCTCCGGCAGGGGGGGCTGTTCCTCGTGCCCCTGGCGGCGCTCACGGTGGCCCTGCTCTATGGCTACACGCCCACCATGGTGGCGGTGTTCGGCTCCCTGGCCGTGCTGGCCGTGGCCACCCTGCGCAAGGGGACGCGCATCGGGCCCTTCGGCCTGATCAAGGTGATGGCGGAGACCTGCTTCCGGATGGTGCCGGTGGCGGGCGCGTGCGCGGCGGCGGGGCTGGTCATCGGGGGCATCACCATGACCGGGCTCGCCCCGAAATTCGCCCACGTGATCTATGCCATCACCAATGCGCAGTTGTTTTACGCGCTCTTGCTGGCCGCCGCGCTGACCATCGTGCTGGGCCTGGGCATGCCCACGCCCAGCGCCTACATTCTGGCCGCGGTGCTGATGGGGCCGCTGCTTTCCGATTTGGGCGTGCCCGTCCTGCCCGCGCACATGTTCCTGCTGTACTACGCGGTGATGTCCGCCCTCACGCCCCCCGTGGCGGTGGCGGCCTACGCAGCCTCCTCCATCGCGGAGGCCAACCCGCTCCATCTGGCAGCCCTGGCCGTGCGCTTCGCCCTGGCGGCGTTCGTGGTGCCCTTCGCCTTCGTCTACGGGCCCGAGCTGTTGCTGCAGGGGCCGCTGCTTTCCACCCTCGTTTCGTTCACCACCGCGGCGGTGGGGCTGATCGTGTTCGCCGTCGCCCTGGAGGGATTCTACGCCAAGCCGCTTCCCGCGTGGATGCGCGTGCTGCTGGCCGTGGCGGCGATCGGCCTCATTATCCCCAAGGCCGGGATGACCCTGGCCGGCGGAGTTATTCTGGCCCTGCTGCTCGCTCAGCATATCATCCGGCGGCGGATGATCGGGAGCGAGCGGGTGCCCTGAGGGGCGGCGG
>CBDUSX010000380.1:0-3003 GCA_965369935.1 uncultured bacterium | reverse complement strand
CCCGCCACCTGCGCGCGTTCCTTTTCCACCAGCAGGCGGCGCAGGATTTTCCCGGAGAGTGACTTGGGGATTTCCTCGCTGAATTCCAGCAGGCGGATTTTCTTGTGGGGCGCCACCTGCCCCGCCACGAATTCCATCAGCTCCTCGGCGGTGACCTCCCCGTTTTTCACGATGAACGCCTTGGGCACCTCCCCCGCCTCCTCGTCCGGGCTGGGAATGACGGCCGCGTCGCCCACCGCCGGGTGGGTCAGCAGCAGCGCCTCCAACTCCGCCGGAGCCACCTGGAAGCCCTTGTACTTGATGAGTTCCTTCAGGCGGTCCACGACGTAGAAGTGACCCTCCTCGTCCGCGTGGCCGATGTCGCCGGTGTGGAACCATTCTCCTTCCATCACCGCCGCGGTGGCCTCCGGGTTGTTGAGGTAGCCTTTCATCACCTGCGGGCCGCGCACCAGAATCTCCCCCTCCTCGCCTGGCCCCAGCTCCTTGCCGCTCTCGATGTCCACGATCCTGATCTCGGTGTTGGGGATGCACATGCCCGCGGAGGCGGGGTGGTGGCGGCCGGGCAGGTCGGAGCCGATGTGGGTCACCGGGCTGGTCTCCGTCAGCCCGTAGCCCTGGACGATCTTGCAGTCCAGCCGCTCGGCGGCCTCCCGCGCCAGTCCCTCCCCCAGGGGCGCCGCGCCGCACAACACCCCCTTCAGGTTGGACAGGTCGTACTTGTCCACCACGGGGTGCTTGGCCAGCCCCAGCACGATGGGCGGCACCAGATGGGCGAAGGTGACCTTGTACTCCTGCAGAATGCCCAGGAACTGCTCCATGTCGAAGCGGGGCATGGTGACCACCGTCGAGCCGCGGGACAGGGCGTAGTTGAGAATCACGACCATGCCGTAGATGTGGAAGAACGGCAGCACGCCGATGAAGGTCTGCTGCTCCCAGTCGAAGCTCAGGCCCTTGAAGCCTTCGATCTGGCTCATGTTGGCGACCAGATTGTGATGGGTCAGCATCACCCCCTTGGGAATGCCCGTCGTGCCGCTGGAATAGGGCAGCACCGCCAGGTCCTCCTTCAGGTTCAGCGTCACGGGCGGCACCTCGCCGTCGTTGTCCAGCAGGGAGGCGAAGGGCGTCGCGCCCTCGGCTTCGCCGAACACGAAGATCTGCTCCACGGCGGATTTTTCCGCCGCGGCCCGCGCGTTTTCCAGGAACGTTTCGATGGTGACGATGTATTTGGCCCCCGAGTCGTTGAGCTGCTTGATCAGCTCGTCCACGGTGTTGAGCGGATTGACGGTGGTGTTGACGCCCCCCAGGGTGGCCACGGCATGGAAGACCACGGCGTACTCGGGCACGTTGGGGCTGTAGATGGCCAGCACGTCCCCCTTCTTGAATCCCAGTTGCGCCAATCCCGCGGCGGCCTTGCGGATGGCCCCGGCCAGCTGGCCATAGGTCAGGGTGCGCCCGCTGGCGCCGTCAATCAGCGCCGGCTTGTCCGCCAGGTCTCCCGCGCGCTGCAGCACGTAGTCGGTCAGCGGAATTTCCGGAATGGTCACGTCGGGATCCGGGCTGCGGAATATCATCATCGTCTCCACTGTTGATGCATCCGGCGGGGCGTCCTTGCGCCCGGCCGGCCGCTGAGAGCATTGCGATTGCAATGTGTTATGCTCCTTCATATTCCCGTGCGCCTGGATTTTCAAGGGCGGCCCCGGTATCTCCGTGTGCGGACAACAGACAACCGCTTCATACGCTTTGGTTGCCGGAATTGGCTGAAAGCCAAACCCGGCACAAATTGGGGTGCAGGGGCTGTGGCCCCTGCCGGAATTCCAAAAGGCAGCGCCCTTCGGCCGCCGGAGGCTGATTTTTTCCGCTTCAGGCGCGGCGCAAACATTTTTGCAATTGGCTCTAGCCACTCACAACTTCTTCATAAACAAAGAGCAGCCATGACCACCCCGCCCCCCGCGGAAATCGGCGCCCCTCTGGAAGAGGTGGACACGCCGGCCCTGCTGATTGACCTGGACGCCTTCGAGCGCAACCTGAGCGCCATGGCCGATGCGGTGGCCGGGTTTGCCCCGGCCCTGCGCCCCCACGCCAAAACCCACAAGTGCCCGGCCATCGCCCTCAAGCAGATCGAGCTGGGGGCGGTGGGGGCCTGCTGCCAGAAGGTGAGCGAGGCGGAAGCCATGGTGGCCGGCGGGGTCGGCGACGTGCTGGTCTCCAACGAGGTGGTGGGCGCCCCCAAGATCGCCCGGCTGGCGGCCCTGGCTCGGTCGGCGCGCGTGGGGGTGTGCGTGGACGATGCGGACAACGTGGCCGCCCTGAGCGCCGCGGCCCAGGCCGCGGGGGTGAGCCTGTGGGTGCTGGTGGAAATCGACGTGGGCGCCAACCGCTGCGGGGTGGAGCCGGGCGCAGCCGCCCTGGCCCTGGCCGAACGAGTGGCCGCCGCGCCGGGGCTGGATTTCCATGGCCTGCAAGCCTATCAGGGCAGCGCTCAGCACATCCGGGAGCATGCCGCGCGGCAGGCGGCCATCGCTTCCGCCGCGGGGGACGTGGCCCAGACCGTGGAATTGCTGGGAGCCCACGGCCTGGCCTGCCCGGTGATCGCCGGGGCGGGCACGGGCACCTTCCGCTTCGAAGCGGCCAGCGGGGTCTACACCGAACTGCAAGCCGGCTCCTACATCTTCATGGACGCCGACTACGCCGCCAACCTGGGGGCCGACGGCGCGCCCGTGCGGGAGTTCGAGCACAGCCTGTTCGTCTACACCACGGTGATGAGCCGCCCCACGCCGGAGCGCGCGGTGGTGGACGCGGGGCTGAAAGCCCACAGCGTGGACTCGGGCATGCCCCTGGTGCACGGGCTGGAAGGGGCCACCTACACCGGCGCCTCGGACGAGCACGGCAAGCTGGAGCTCATCCGCCCCGCCGACGGGCCCAAAGTGGGAGACAAGCTGCGCCTGATCCCCGGCCACTGCGACCCCACGGTGAATCTCCACGACTGGTACGTCGGCATCCGCG
>CBDUSX010000379.1:0-3023 GCA_965369935.1 uncultured bacterium | reverse complement strand
GCTTAGTCCGCGCCGGGCAGGCGGCCCACGGAATGGGGCAGGGCCTCTTCTTCGTTTAAGGGCAGGGGGATGGTGCGGAACTTGGTCTTCTCGCTCTCATGGTAGGCGTCTTTCAGCATGTCGCGGGTGTAGTCGAAATCGTCCCGGCTGCCGTGGGCCAGGGAGATGATGCCGGTGTCCATGCGGATGGCGTCCTTGGGGCAGGCCTCCACGCACAGGCCGCAGAAGACGCAGCGCAATTCGTCAATGTCGAACACGACCGGATATTTCTCCACCGACTTGTCGTCCACCTCCCCGGACTCGATGTGAATGCACTGGGAGGGGCAGATGGTCTCGCACATGAAGCAGGCCACGCATTTGATGAAGCCGTCCTCGCGCACGGTGAGGCGGTGCCGGCCCCGGTAGCGGGCGGCCACGCGGCGTTTTTCCTCCGGGTACTGGATGGTCACCACGTCGCGCTTGCCGAAGATGTTGCGCAGGAAGTGCCGCACCGTAATGCGCAACCCGGCCATAATGGCGGGCAGGTAGATGGCTTCCATAAAGCCTTCCGAGCGGTCAACGACCTTTACTTTCAGTTCCATGGCCGGCAAATCTCCGGCGGCTTTTTTTCGCCGCGCCTATAGGTTCCAGTGGTCAATGGCCAGCAGCACCAGGGCCGTGACCACGATGTTGGCCAGGCTCAGGGGCAGCATTTTCTTCCAGCCCAGCTCCATGATCTGGTCGAAGCGGAAGCGGGGGATGGTCCAGCGGAGGATGATGATGAACCAGCAGAAGAATATGATCTTGGCCCCGAAGGCCCCCACCTGCAGCAGCGCCACCAGCCAGACCGGCACGGGCAGGAAATACCCGAACAGCTGGAAACCGTCCGCGTGCAGCCACGGCACGTGGTAGCCGCCGAAAAACAACGTCGACACCAGGGCGCCGACGCCCACCATGGCGATGTACTCGGCCAGCATGAAGGCGGAGAAGCGCATGCCGGAATATTCCAGGTAATACCCGGCGATGATCTCCGATTCGCCCTCCGGCACGTCGAAGGGCAGCCGCTTGGTCTCGGCCAGCATGGCGGTGAAGAAAATCAAAAAGGCCAGCGGCTGGGTGAAGATGCCCCACTTGGGAATCACGTCCCCGAACCAGTAGGTGTTCTGGGCGGCCACCAGGGTGCTCACCTGCACCGAGCCGTTCACCATGAACACGCCCACCAGGGAGAGCCCCAGAAATATTTCATAGGACAGCATCTGCGAGGTGCCCCTTGCGGCGCCCAGCAGGGCGTACTTGCTGTTGGAGCTCCAGCCCGCCAGCACGGTGCCGTAAACCCCCAGGGAGGTCACGGCGAACACCAGCAGGATGCCGATGTTGACGTCGGTAATCTGAAAAGTGAAGCCGCCGATGGGCGCGGCGAAGGGAATCACCGCCCAGATCACCACCGCCGAGATGAAGCCGAAGAACGGTGCGATGGTGAAGATGAACAGGTCCACCCCCGCGGGCACGGTGTCCTCCTTGAAGATGGACTTCAGCCCGTCGGCGGCCATGTGCAGGGCGCCCCGCCCCCGGAAATTGCGCAGGAAGGGGATGTTGGCGCGGTTGGGCCCGATGCGGTCCTGCACCGCGCTCATCCACTTGCGCTCCATCAGGGTCATCACGGTGCCCGTGGCCGCCACGAACACCAGGACGATCACCACGATCTTCAGCAGCGCCAGCACCACCGGGTGCAGCAGAATGTCCA
Organism: uncultured bacterium; assembly: GCA_965369935.1. Taxonomy (GTDB): domain Bacteria; phylum SAR324; class SAR324; order SAR324; family JACQKK01; genus JAPUIH01. The sequence goes on along the minus strand of CBDUSX010000379.1, from coordinate 1,300 downwards.
GTATCAGTTCCACGTTTAAAAACTCCTACCGTTCCAGTTCTCCGCCGATCATGTTGATGGAGCCGAAGATGGGCACGATATCCGCCAGGTAATGGCCGATGGTCATTTCCGGCACGGCCTGCACGTAATTCAAGCAGGGCGGCCGCACCCGGCACTTCACCGGCGTGCCCGAGCCGTCGGAAACCAGGTAGAAGCCCACCTCGCCGTTGCCTCCTTCCACCGCGGTGTAGGCCTCCCCGGGAGGCGGCTTGGGGCCTTCCATGACGATCTTGAAATGGTCTATCAGCCCCTCGATGCTCTCGTACACCTTGGACTTCTCCGGGTAGAACACCCGCCGGTCGCGGCTGAGGTAGTCGCCGGGGGGCAGCTTGTCAATGGCCTCGCGGATAATGCGGATGCTCTGCCGCATTTCCTCCATCCGCACCAGAAACCGGTCGTAGCAGTCGCCCACGGTGCCCACGGGGATTTCAAAATCCAGCTCATCGTAAACCGAATAGGAATCTTCCCGCCTGAGATCGTAGGGCACGCCCGCCGCGCGCAGCAGGGGTCCGGTGAAGGCGTACTCGATACACCGTTCCTTGCTCAGGATGCCCACGTCCTTCATGCGGTCAATGAAGATCTTGTTCTTCAGCACCAGCTTTTCTCCCTCCACCAGCACGTCGGAGACCTTCTCCAGCCGTTCCTCGAGCATGGGCAGAAAGCCGTCGGGCAAGTCGTTGGCGTTGCCGCCGATGCGCGTCCAGTTGGTGGTCAGCCGGGCGCCGGTGACTTCCTCCACCAGCTCCCACAGGTATTCGCGGGCCTTGACGAAGTAGAGAAACACCGTCATCGCCCCCACTTCCATGGCCGTGGCCCCGTTGCAGGTGAGGTGGTCGGTGATGCGGGAGATCTCGCTCATGATTACGCGGGTGAACTCCGCCCGGCGCGGCACCTCCAGGTCGAACAGCTTTTCCACCGCCATGGAGTAGCCCACGTTGTTGATGAGGGGCGAAACGTAGTTCAGGCGGTCGGTGTAGGGCATGATCTGAATGTAGGTGGAGTCCTCCGCTTCCTTTTCGAAGCCCCGGTGCAGGTAGCCGATTTCCGGCTCCATGGCTGCGATCACCTCCCCGTCCAGTTGGGCGGTAAAGCGTACGATGCCGTGCATGGCGGGATGGGCCGGGCCGATCTCGATCTGCATCGTCTCAGCGGAAAAGTCCGGGCTGGTGGGGCGCTTCTCTGAACTCATGAGCCTTCCCCCTCCGCCGGCCGCGGCTCCGTCCCAGCTTCAGCCGCCGGCTGCTCTGTCATTGTTCCAGCC
>CBDUSX010000378.1:0-3025 GCA_965369935.1 uncultured bacterium | reverse complement strand
CTAGTCGCTGTTGGTGAGAAAATAAGTGATGGCGCCGCCGGCAAATCCCGTGATGACCGGAAACCAATTGTCGAAGATGCCGGCCAGCAATTCAATGGTCTGGACTTCCTCTCCCATCAGCCCCAGCACTGCCGAAATCGAGTAATGACCGATGATGGTGAAGACCATGATGCCGACGAGCAGGTAGGCGATGCGGCGGGCCGTGCGCGAGGTGTTGGCGGGATCCGCCGACGGCTTCACCTCCCCAAAGGTCTCCGAGACCTGGCTGTACTGCCGCGCGGCGTCGTGGAAGTTGCCCGCATTTCGCCTTGCGTTCGCTTTGGCCACCTGTCACCCCCGTTTCTATTCAGCCGGTTCGTATTCCAGTTCGATTACCCGTTCCCGCCCACTGACCGGGTCGCGCAGCACGACTTCGGTAAATCCCTGCTCGGATTGAAGGTGCAACACCTTCCTGATAATCAGGGCGTCCCGCACGGTGTCCGCCACCGTTCTGAACCGGCCCTTCTTTTTCAGTTCCTGCAGGTTCCCATAGGAAACGGCATCAAAGGAAAAGGTCACTCGATTGTTCATTTTCCCGTATTCCTTCCACGGTAAGTTCTCTTCAACTCCCGGCCGCGCAGGCTGCCGGGAAGGCCATCATGCGCCCTTCGGCCGCCCTTGCCCCACGGCCTCGATCTGCACCAGGGATTCCTGGTAGAGCGGCCCCTGGCCCACGTCGGTCACGTCGTCCGAGAGCAGTTGGTTGATGTTCCTGCCGCCCTCGTGGAATTTGGGCCACCACACCGCATCCGCCGAGCAGACGCCGGGCCCCACGCTGTCGCTCACCTGCACCCTGAGAAAGCAGTCCCCCCTGTCGTTGAACACCCGGCACAGATCGTCTTCGGCCAGCCCCCGCGCTTGCGCGTCCTGAGGATGGAGGCGGATGCTGGGCGCGCCGTTCTGCAACTTGCGGGAGGAGGCCACCTCGCCGAAGGAGCCGTTGATGAAGTTGTGGGCATGGGCGCAGGTGAACTGGAGCGGATAGCGCGCCTTGAGACCGTTTTCCACATGCCCTTCCTCGGAAGGGAGGAACTCCGGCACGGGCGAAAAGCCCTCATCCCGCATGCTCTGCGAAAAAAATTCGAACTTGCCCGAAGGCGTGCGCAGCTTGCCCTCGCGCCAGGGCCGGGGCAGGGGCGGCTCCAGCTTCTGGGGCTTGCCGGCCCGCAGGGCCTCCATGTCCCATCCCCCCGCGGGCGCCCACTCGCTTTCCAGCAGGCGTTCCACCAGCTGCTCGAAGCTCTCCGCATAGACCTCGTCCTCCACGCCCATCCGCTCCGCCAGCGCCCCGAACACCTCCAGGTTGGATTTGGCCTCCCCCACCGGCGCGATGGCCGCGCGGGAAAGTTGAATGTAGCGGTTGCCGCTGGCGGCGCACAGATCGTCCTGCTCCATGAACGTGGTGGCGGGAAGGAGGATGTCCGCATAATCCGCGGTGTCCGTGTGCATCTGATCGTGCACCACCGTGAACAGGTCCTCCCGCGCCAGCCCCTCGTGGACCCGCTTCTGATTGGGCACCACCGCCGCCGGGTTGGAGCCATAGGCATACAGGGCCATGATGGGCGGATCCTGCAATTCCAGCAGGGTCTCCCCCAGCCGCACCATGGGCACTTCCCGCGCGGGCGGATCGCCGGGGCGGGGCGCGGAGAGATGGGCGCCGTTGAGGGTGCCGTTGGCCCAGCCGTTGCGGATGAACCCTCCGCCTTTGGCCTCCCAGGCGCCGGTGAGGGCCGGCAGGCAGGAGATGGCGCGCACCACCATGCCCCCCGTGCGGCGGCGGCTCAGCCCCAGCCCCAGGCGCAGGAAGGCCGCCTTGGTTCTTCCGTAGTCCTCCGCCAGCCGCGCCACGTCGGACGCCGCAATACCGGTGATCTCCTCCACCCGCTCGGGCGTGTAGGCCTCGCAGGCAGTCTTGAGGTCCTCGAAGCCCAGGGTGTAGCGGTCAATGAAGGCCATGTCGTGCAGGCCGGCGGCGATGATGTGGCGCATCATGCCCAGCGCCAGGGCGATGTCGGTGCCCGGGCGGATGCGGATGAACCAGTCGGCCTGCTTGCCGGTCTGGTTCTTGTAGGGATCGATCACGATCAGCTTGGCGCCCTTGCGCCGCGCCTGCTTGATGAGGGGCATCAGGTGGATGTTGGTGGCCACCACGTTGCTGCCCCACAGCAGGATCAACTCCGCATGGGCCACGTCCTCCACGTCGCTGTGGAGCAGGGCGCCGGTGGTGAAGATCTGCCCGGCAAAGGCCTGGCTGCTGCAAAGCGAGCCCGTACCGCGGGTGGCCCCCAGCCGGTTGAACAGGGGATGACCCGCCAGCCGCGAGGTGGGCGCCACGCTGCCGCTGTAGCTGTAGGGCAGGATGGCCTCGCCGCCGTACTCGGCGATGATGGCCTGGAAGCGCTCCGCAATCTCGTCCAGCGCTTCGTCCCAGCCGATGGCCGCGAACTTGCCCTCGCCCTTGGCGCCCGTGCGGCGCAGGGGCGTCATCACCCGGTCGGGCGAGTAGACCCGCTCGGCGTAGCGGTTCACCTTGCCGCACAGAAAGCCCTGGGTGATGGGATGGTCGGGATCGCCGCTGATGGACACGATGCGCCCGTCCTCCACGCCCACGAGGACGCCACAGGAGTCGGGGCAATTGTGCGAACAGACGGAAATCGAATGGGAAGTCATGTGTGCTTGCCTTCCGAAAACTTGAGCGGCCCCCACCCGCGGATTGTCCGCGATGGAGGCCACGAATTCCGTTGCCTTGCAGCCGCCCTCAAAAAAACGCTTTGCCTCCTATAGCACAGGCTATGCCTTCAGGTACAGCCAGGCAACCCACCGGCCCGCCTACCTCGACTCGCGCAGGGCCAGGTAGGTGGTGCTGAGGAAGATCACCGCGCCGCCCAGCCAGGTCAGCACGCCGGGCAGATCGCCGAAGAACACGAATCCCCACAGGGCGCCCCACAGCAGCTTGAAAAAATCCAGGGGCAGCACCACCGTGGCC
>CBDUSX010000377.1:0-3031 GCA_965369935.1 uncultured bacterium | reverse complement strand
GAAGTCAGGGCGAATTGCTCCGGCTGCTCCACAGCCAGTTCCAGCCCCCGGCCCGCCATGCTCACCGCCCGCTCATAGTGAAACTCTCCGGCCTGGGCCTGGGCCGCCTCAAGATAGGCTTGGGGCGCGGCGGGGTCTTCGGCGCGGTCAAGGTGCTCCGCCCGCAGCACCGGGTCGCGCCCCTTGAACCATTCAGCCGCCTTTTGATGAAGCTCCCGCCGCCGCGCCTTGAGCAGGGAGTTGTAGACGCCTTCCTGAATCAGGGCGTGGCAGAACAGGTAGTCTCCGCCTTCCGGGCGCACGAGATAATGGGCGATCAGTCCGGCGCAGGAATAGCCCGCGTTGTCGAGCAAATGGCGCAGGGCGTCCAGGCCGAAGTGCTGGCCAAGGATGGAGGCCGCCTGCAGGGCCTGCTTGTCCGGTTCCTCCAGCCGGTCCATGCGCGCCAGCACGATGCTCTGCACGGAGCCGGGCACCGCATCCTCTGCGGTTTCCTCCGCGCTACGCAGCAGTTGTTCCAGGAACAGGGGGTTGCCTTCCGCCCGTGCGATGCAGTTGGCGGCGAAACGGCTGGTGGCGTCCATGAACTCCCCGGCCAGTTCCAGCGCTTCGCTCTCCCGCAGGGGCGCGAGGTCCAGGGTCAGCAGCGGACTGCCGCCGGTGGAGCTTCGCCAGGCGGCGTCCAGGGGGTCTCCGTCGATGCGCGAGGTCATCAGCAGCACCACCGGCGCCTCGGAAACCACGGCGGTGAGGGAGGCCAGGTGCGCCAGCCCGATCGCATCCGCCCAGTGCAGGTCTTCGACTACCAGCAACAGCGGCGCCTGGGCGCTGACGGCCTTGACCAATTCCTCCACCGTCTCGCGCTTGCCGCGGTTGCGGGTATCGTTGTCCATGGCGTCGTAGATGCCCCGCCATTCGTCCGGCTGGCGGTAATCCAGCAGGTCGTTGAGATAAGGCTCCCGCTCCGCAGGCAGGACCCCATCGGCGATGGCCCGCCGGGCGGCGGCGCGGCGCACGTCCTTGCCACTGCCCGCTGCGATGCCGAGCAGGCTGCGCACGATGGCCCGGATGGCGTCCCGTCCCTTGCCGATGCCGAAGTCCAGAATCAGCCCCGTGTGACAGGCGAAGCCCTTTCCTTCCGCGATGTTCCGGAATTCCTCCAGCAGCCGCGTCTTGCCGATTCCCGCCTCGCCGCGCACGTAGACCGCTTGGCCCCGCCCCTCTTCCAGGCAGGCCTGGACGATCCCCGCGAACTGGCGCAGTTCCGCCTGCCGGCCCACAAAGGCCTGCTGGCCCTGCTTTTGACCCCGCACTTCGCCCGCCACCCGGAAGGGCGTCATCAGCCCTTCCTTGCCCTTCAGTTCCACCGCTTCCAGGGGCGTGGTTTCGAAGTAGGCGGCGATCTGGCGCTGGGTTTCCGGGCTGAGGAGAATCTGGTCGTCCTCCGCCAGAGTTTTCAGGCGGGCCCCCGTGTTGACCGTATCCCCCGTAATGCCGTAGGTGCCGTCCCGGACGTCGCGCAGGTTGGTGACGATCAGCCCGGTGTTAATGCCCGTGTGCAGGCTCAGGGGCCGCCCGATCTTTCCCTCCACCTCCGGGCTGATGCGCCGGGCCAGTTTGTGCAGTTCCAGCGCCGCTCGCACGGCCCGGCGGGGATCGTCCTTGTGAGCGGTGGGGATGCCGAACAGGGCCAGCACCTCGTCCCCCACGAACTGGTTCACGATGCCGCCGTGCTCCTCCACGATCTCCACCGCCTCGGTTTTCAGGCGGCCCATGATGTCCGCCACCTCTTCCGGGTCCAGCTTCTCGTTCATCGCCGTATAGCCGGACAGGTCGGAGAACAGCACCGTGGCCTGCCGCCGCTCTCCGGCCGGGGCGGCGGATTCAGGGGTGGAGGAGTCCGGCGCTTCCGCTTGCGTTGAGGATTCCGGGGAGGGCGCGGCCCGAGAAAGGTCCACGCCGCATTTGCCACAGAACTTTGCGTCATGCGAAACCGCGGAGCCGCAGGCGGGACACAGCGACTCCAGGCCCGCGCCGCACTGCTCGCAGAACCTGGCATCGGGCGGGTTGTCATTGCCGCATTGGGAACAGCCCATCGCCTCCCTCCCTTATTGGCGGGCAAAGCAAACCCAGCCATAGCGCAAAATCGGAATAAGGAAAAGAAAGCAAGCTGGCGCGCCGCCCCGGCCTGCGCGCCGCTATTATTGCGGCAGCTTCACGCGGAGGACGCGCGAGGCGTTGCCGTGGGCGATGGCCGCCGCGATTTTGCGGGGCAGGCGCTTCAGCCATGCGCGGTGGCCGGCCACGAGGCGGGCGTAGGCCTCCCAGCGGGAGTTGGTGTAGGTGTCCGTGCCGATCATGAAGCGGGAAGGGTGCGCCTTGAGCACCTTGCGCCAAGCGGGGTTAAGCTTCTCCCCCGCCAGGATTTCCCCTTCCCGGAAGGCGAGTTCCGCCCAGAGTTTTTCATAAGCGTCCAGCATGCGCCCCACCTCCTCCGGCGGCGTGACCATGCCCGCATGCGCCCACAGAATCCGCAGCCGTGGCTCGATCCCGAACAACTCCCGCACCGGCGCCGCACCCGCATGGACGTGCAGCAGGATGTTTCGCGCCACCGCCAGACGCGCCACCTTTTTCAGCACGGGCGTGCGGGCGGCCCGCGCATCCCACAGATGGAATTCACCGATCCCTTTGTAGATGCCCTTCTTCAGCCGATCGGCCAGATAGCCGGGAGTGGCCTCATCCCGCGTCCAGTTGTCCGGGCCCACCCCGGCGCGGTAGGGCCGCAGCATCGGCACAAACCGTTGCGCAGCGTGCCCGTACAGGGCCAGGGTGCCGTCGTCCGGGGAGCTGGAAACCAGCGCCCTCACCACATGGGCCGCCTTCAGCAGGTTTTCGACCACGGCGGGGGAATACACCTCCCAGGCGGCCCGGCTGTAATGCACGTGGGTGTCGAAGATCCGTAGCCGTTCCTCTGCCCGTGCAGTTCCGGCGTGGGCCCATAGGAGGGCCGCGATCAGGCAGGCCAAAGCAG
>CBDUSX010000376.1:0-3040 GCA_965369935.1 uncultured bacterium | reverse complement strand
TTGCAATGCCCGGGCAGAGCGGAAATGGTCATGAGATCTTGCCTTCCTCCGCCAGCTTGTTGATGGCCGCCTCCATCTCGTCCACGTCCTCCACGTAGGGAATGTCGTAGGCGTCGCAAATTTTCTTGTGCACCGCCCACAACTGGGAATGCACCGAGGACGGGCGCGTGGAAATCAGCACGTCCTCGTCCTTGCTGGATTCGTATTCGTTCAGTCCGGTGATGATATTGGCGAAATGCTCCTTGAACGGATCCTCCGCCAACTCTTCCAGGGTCTGGGCGGTCTTCACGGCAAGCCTGAAATAATTTTCCGCTGATTCCGCATCCTTGCTCTGCAGGTCCGTAATGCCCTGCTTGATGCTTTTGTTCAAGCGGTTGAAAAGTTTAAGATTGCGTATGGTCAGCAAAGAATCCGACATGCCTCGGCTCCTTCCCGTGAAGGTTCGGATAGTCTCGGATGAAAGCTCTTGATCGGACGAATGGGTATTTCTAGCAACTCTCCCCAGGCACGTCAAAACAAAAACCGGCGCTGTCCTGATTTGAATTCCGCCTGCTTGCGCGGCAGGGAGGAAACCCGGAGGCCCTATTGAGCGTATCTGTAATATATGGCTGTAAAATAAAATCGCGTTGGGCTAAGCTGTGTTCCCAAACCCGGCGAGATAAAACGGATTCACTGCACACGGGACCGGAAAAACGCGTTATGGACGACACCTATCAGGATAAAAACCGGGAAATTGTGGAGCCCATTGAGCTTGGGGTGCTGGGAGGTACTTTCACCGTTAAAGAGGTGATCGTCGAACCCGGTCAGACCAAGGATGGGGTGGTGCAGTTTATCAGCGATACGCCCTCCGACCGCTGGTTTGTAATCCTCGCCGAAACCGAAGGCACCACACAGGACGTGCTGGCCCTTATTGACGACGAGTACGAATTCCAGTTCATCGGTCTGGGCACCCTGCAAGGTGATTGAATGCCAATGATCGGCTATGCTCCGGGACTTCATCGCTGTTATTGATTTCGGCGGGCAGTATGCCCATCTGATCGCCAAGCGTATACGCCATCTGGGTGTATACTCCCAGGTCTTTTCGCCCACCACTGACATTTCCGCCCTTTCATCCGCCCGCGGGCTGATCCTCTCCGGCGGGCCGGAATCGGTCTACGGGGAGGAAGCCGTCCCCTTCAATGCCGGCCTGCTGGAATTCCCCGCACCGCTGCTGGGCCTGTGCTACGGCCACCAGTTGCTGACCCATCACCTGGGGGGAGAGGTGCGGCACCTGGAGCACGGAGAGTTCGGCAAGACCACCCTGCATACCGGCCCCGGAGGCCCCTCCCCGCTCTTCGAGGGCCTGCCCTCCGAATCGGTGGTATGGATGAGCCACGGCGACACGCCGGTCGCGCCGCCGCCGGGCTTCGAGGTGCTCGCCCACTCGGAACTCTGTCCCGTGGCCGCCATGGCCCACCGGGAGCGGCCCGTCTTCGGCCTGCAATTCCATCCCGAAGTCAACGACACGGAGTTTGGGCAAGCCATTCTGGCCAATTTCGTGCGCCTCACCGGTGCCGCGGGCGGCTGGAACATGGCCGCGTTCATGGCCGAGGCCATGGCGGAGGCCAGGGAGCAGGTGGGAGAGCGCAATGTGTTGATGTTTCTCTCGGGCGGCGTGGATTCCACCGTGGCCTTCACCCTGCTCACCCAAGCCCTGGGCGCCGGGCGGGTGAAGGGCCTGCTGATAGACAACGGCTTCCTGCGTCTGCGGGAGGCGGATCAGATCATGGCCCGCTACGGCGAGTTGGGCTTCGGCAATGTGGATTTACTGGACGCCTCCGCGGACTTTCTCGCGGCGCTGGAAGGGCTGGCCGACCCCCAGCAAAAGCGGATCGCCGTGGGCGAAACATTCGTGGAGGTGCGGGAGCGCTATCTGGCCGGGCTGGGCCTGGAACCGGCTCAGTGGCTGCTGGGCCAGGGCACGCTCTATCCGGACATCATCGAATCCGGCGGCACCCAACACGCGCAAGTCATTAAATCCCACCACAACCGGGTGGAACGGATTCAGGAACTGATCGCCGCGGGACAGGTGGTGGAGCCCCTGCGGGAGCTCTACAAGGACGAGGTGCGCAGCCTGGGGCTGGAGCTCGGTCTGCCCGGCGAGATCGTGTGGCGCCATCCCTTTCCCGGCCCGGGGCTTTCCATCAACGTGCTCTGCGCCGAAAATTCGCAAGCGCCACCGGAAATGGAAGAGCACCGCGATGCCCTGCGGGAACTGCTGGCCGGCACTCCGTTCTCCGGAGCGCTCCTCCCCGTGCGGTCGGTGGGCGTCCAGGGGGACAGCCGCACCTACACCCCCCCGGCCGCCCTGACGGGACCGCGGGATTGGGATTTGCTGGACCAGTGCTCCACCCTGATTACCAACAACCTGCGCGGGATCAACCGCGCAGTGACCCTGCTGGCGCCCGAGGCGCTGCCGCCCCTGCGGCCGCACCGGGCCTTTTGTACCGCCGGCCGGCTGGACCTGCTGCGCGAGGCGGATCATCTGGCCACCCGCATGCTGGAGGACAACGGCCTGATGCGCGAGGTCTTCCAGTTGCTGGTGATCCTGCTGCCCCTGGCGCCGGGGGACGAAGGCGAATGCGTGGTGCTGCGCCCCGTGGTTTCCGAAGACGTGATGACCGCGCGCTTCGCCCGCCTGGACTGGAAGCCGCTGGAGGAACTGGCCGCCCGCCTGCTGGCCCTGCCCGCCGTGCATGCCGTGTTCTACGACGTCACCAACAAGCCCCCGGCCACCTTCGGCTGGGAATAGAGCCGGCTGGGAATAGGGCGCGCGCCAAACCACCGGCAGCGGACGCAGCCCGCCGTTCAAACTCGATAAAACCGGGTTTCGCTGGCTCTGGATTTGATAATTCCGGATTTCGATAATTCTAGAATTATCATTGACACATCGTGACGGCCCCTGCTAGATTTCCGGGCGCCCGCCAGGTTTCCAGGCGTCCGCGAAGATTCCGGGCAGGGTAATTGGGCCGCATGCGCCGGCGCGCCGCCGGTGCAGGCC
>CBDUSX010000375.1:0-3041 GCA_965369935.1 uncultured bacterium | reverse complement strand
ATACGGTCAAGGTGCTGGAGCAATGGCCCTTCCTCGATTTGTTCGTGCTCAAGCAAAAATTCGAGAAGACCGGCAGGCCCAATGCCCGCAAGAGCAAGCCCCGGGCAGCCGGCAGCGGGGGCAAGACCAGCGGCTGAGCGGCCCGGCAGGGGAATCTCATTTCTTCGGCAAGAGCCCGCGCCCGAGACCGCCCGCGGGCGACGGGCAGCGGGATTCGTGGTAAGCTCAGTGCCACGGTGCGCAAGCCTTCCGACAGCGCGCCGGCGGCGGCGGCCGGAACATCCCCCCTGCACGGGACGGCGGGATTTCCGGCTGCGGCGGAGTTCCCAAAGTACCGATCGCACAATCCCGTCGTTCCCTCGCCTGACAGCCGTTCCATCGCGGGGATGACGCACACACCAAAACCCGGGGCCCATCCACATGTCACGAGAAATCATCATCAACCACACCCCCCAGGAAACCCGCGTGGCCGTCATGGAAGACTCGGTGCTCACCGAGCTTTTCCACGAGCGGGAAAACGAGAAGGGTGTTGTGGGCAATATCTACAAGGGCAAGGTGCTGAAAGTGCTGCCGGGCATGGAATCGGCGTTTGTGAACATAGGCCTGGAAAAGGCCTCCTTCCTGTACGTGGATGACGTGCTGTCCGACTTCACCATCTACGACGATTTCGACGAGGACAACGACGAGCGTCCCACCTTCCAGAGCAGCGCCTCGGGGCGCAAGGACAAGCGTCCGCCCATCAACCAGCTGATCAAGGAGGGCCAGGAGATTCTGGTGCAGGTCTCCAAGGGCCCCATCGGCACCAAAGGGGCTCGCATCACCGGCCATCTTTCCATTCCCGGCAGAAATCTGGTGTTCATGCCCTCCATGGACAGCGTGGGCGTGTCCCGGCAGATCACCGAGGAATCGGAACGACAGCGCCTGAAGGAGATCGTGAGCCGGCTCAGGCCGGAAAAGTCGGGGTTCATCATCCGCACCGTGGCCGAAGGCAGGCAGGAGGAAGAGTTCCGTGCGGACATAAATTTCCTGGTTTCCCTGTGGGACACCATTCTCCAGAACTACAACAGCTCCGCCGCGCCGGCCATGGTGTACGAGGACCTGAACATCACCTACCGGGTGATTCGGGACATGCTCTCCGGAGACGTCAACAAGCTCACCGTGGACGACCCGGAGGAATATGCCCGCATCAAGGCTTTCCTGAAGGAATACCTGCCCCGGTACACCTCGTCCCTGGAGAATTTCCGGCAGCGCAAGCCGATCTACGACCATTACGGCATCGAGGAGGAGATTGACCGGGCCATGAGCCACAAGGTGTGGCTGAAGTCGGGCGGATACCTGATCATAGACCAGACCGAAGCCCTCACCGCCATTGACGTCAACACGGGCCGGTTCGTGGGCAAGGCCAGCCACGAAGACACCATCCTCAAAACGAATCTGGAGGCGGTCAAGGATATCGTCTATCAGCTCAAGCTGCGCAACATCGGCGGGATCATCATCATCGATTTTATAGACATGGAGACCGCCCAGAACCGGCAGAAAGTCTATCAGGCCCTCAAGGAAGAGTTGAGGCACGACAAGGCCCGCAGCAAAATTCTCCAGATCAGCGAGATCGGGCTGGTGGAAATGACCCGCAAACGGGACAGGGAAAACCTGGAGCGCCAGCTTTCCGGACCCTGCCCCTATTGCGACGGCACGGGCCGCATCAAGTCCCTGTCCACCATCGTCTCGGAGCTGTTCCGGGAAATCCACCGCCTGCTGAAGGCCCAGCGCAGGCTCGGGCCTCTCACCATCAACGTGCATCCGGACGTGGCGGATTACCTGTTCAGCGAGGAAGCGCAGCACCTGGAAAGCCTGCAAACCCAGTCTCGCCAGAAATTCACGCTGCGCTCGGTTGACACCTTTCATCATGAGCAGTTCGAAATCTTCGAGTTCTGACGGCGGTCTCTCCTCCCCGCAACGCATTGTGGTGCAGCCCGGGGAGGCTGGCCTGCGGCTGGACAAACTGCTCAGCGCGCATCCCTCGATCGTTTCCCGCGAAATGGCCCGGCGCCTGATCGGCGACGACGCCGTGCGGCTGAACAGGCGGGCCGCTTCGCCTTCGACCCGGGTGCGCCCGGACGACGTGGTGGAATTCAGCATTCCGCCGCCTGTGGAATCGGGCGTCCTGCCCCAGGCGGCGGCGCTGGACATCCTTCATGAGGACAAGGCGCTGGTGGTGGTGAACAAGCCGGCGGGCCTGTCCATGCATCCGGGCCCCGGACATCCGGACGGCACGCTGGTCAACTTCCTGCTGCACCACTGCAAGGACCTTTCCGGCATCGGGGGACGCCTGCGGCCCGGCATCGTGCACCGGCTGGACAAAGACACCTCCGGGGTGGTGGTGGTGGCCAAGCACGATCGGGCCCATGCGCATCTGGCCGCGCAGTTCAAGGCCCACAGCATCGGCCGCGCCTATCTTGCGCTGGTGATCGGGCAACCACCGGCGAACTCGGGCACCATTGATCTGCCCCTGGGCCGCCATCCCATCCATCGAATCAAACGGGACGTGCGGAACGGCGGCAAGCGCGCGGTGACTCACTGGGCGGTGGAGAAGCGGATGCCCCCCTTTTGCCTGCTCAGGCTGCGCCTGGAAACGGGACGCACCCACCAGATCCGGGTGCACCTGGCGGCCCGGAACTGGCCGGTGGCCGGGGACCCCCTCTACGGAGGCGCCCGCCACAAAGGCCTGAAAATCCCCCAGCCGTGGCTCGAGGCGCTGGAGCGTTTCGGGCGCCAGGCCCTGCACGCCTGCGAGCTGCAATTTGTGCATCCCGAATCCGCGGCGCCCCTCAGTTTTTCGGCCCCCTTGCCGGTGGACATGGAGCAGTTGGTTGAACTTGTTTCCGCACCCGGAGCCTAGTGCTTAATATTTAAGAATAGCGAAATAATATGCGGGGGAACGCGCCCCCCACACTGTGACTTACGCTTTTTTCCAAAGTGGGTGCTGGCTTGCCCTGTGCGCCTCATCATGCCCGGCTGTGGTCATGGCGTTGCCGCGTGAG
>CBDUSX010000374.1:0-3053 GCA_965369935.1 uncultured bacterium | reverse complement strand
GCGTTATCGGGTGCGGCAGGCCGCGCGGGCGGTGCGTTGCAAGGAAGGACGGAAAGGAGGTGCGCTTTGGAAAACGGGTAAGAGGCGGATATGGAATCCCATGGCGGTGGAGCAGATTCGCTTTCACAGCCATGAATCTTGTTCAGAGATTCTAGGAGGGGGTGAGACAATGGCAAATTTGCATTTGAAAATGGGGATGGCTGCGCTGCTGGCCGGCCTGCTGGCCGGCATGCTGGCGCTGCCTGGCGCGGCGATGGCCGTCGAGGTCGGGCAGCGGGCGCCGGACTTCAATTTGACCTCTACGATGGGAGGCAAGATCAGCCTGAAGCAGTACCGGGGCAAGCAGAACGTGCTGGTCGAATTTTACGTGGCCGATTTCGGGCCTACGTGAGTGAAGAATCTCACGGCCAGGATGGTCGACAACAAGAAATTCGAGAAACTCAACATCAAGATTCTGGGAATCAGCGGCAACAACACGTTTTCCCAGAAAACCTTCGCGGCGTCCCTGGGCCTGCCCTTTCCTCTGCTCAGCGATTTTCCTGATCTGACAACCATCCGCGCCTACGATGTGCTGCAGAAGCTGGGGAAAACCGGCGCGATGCACGCCAAGCAATCGTGGTTCCTGATTGACAAGCAGGGCATCGTGCGGGGGCGCTGGGTGGTGGACAACGCCACGGTGGTGCCCAATGACGATATTTTCAAGGCGGCGAAAAAACTGCCCCGCTAGCTTTCCGGGGCTTTCACAGAAGCGCCGGGCCGCCCCACGCCAGCGCACGGAGGCATGGGGCGGCCCTGAACAGAGGTGGTGATGAAGATCAGCGTACGGAGGAGAATACACCGCGCGTGGCCGCTGGCGGCCATCGGGCTGCTGGCCCTTGCGATCCCGCTCGTCCTGGCGGCGGGCAACCCCGCGATGACGCGATTCAAGGAAGCCCTTGAACTCACGGACTATCCTTCCGGCTGGAATCCGCCCCCGATCCGTTCGCGGACGCCCGCCGGGCAGCGGGTGTCCCTGGCCGGCCTGCGGGGGCGGGTGGTGCTGATCAATTTCTGGGCTTCCTGGTGCGCGCCGTGCCGGGCCGAAATGGCGGATTTCGAGAAGTTGCACCGCGTCTACGGGGCCCAGGGCCTCACGGTGTTGGGCGTCAACATCCAGGAACAACCGCGGGTGATCCGGCGCTTTGCGGCCAGGCTCGGCCTGACCTTTCCCCTGCTGCTGGATTTGGACGGGCGGATTGCCAAAGCCTACGGGGTGATCGGCCTGCCCTCCACCTTCCTGGTGGGCCGGGACGGCCGGCCGGTGGCCCTTGCCATCGGCGAGCGGGAATGGGCAAATGAGGATGGCCGGGCGTTCATCAGGGCGCTGCTGGCCCAGCCTGCCTCGCTGGCCTCGCAAAAGGGACCAGAATGAGAGAGGCCTTTTCACGCATGCTGCCGAAGTGGTTGTGGCCGCGCCGCGCCGCCCATCCGGGCGGGGGCGGCAGCCGGTTGTTGCGGCGGACCTTCGTGATCGCCCTGGTGCTGGTGAGCTTCGGGATGATCACCGGGGGGACGGTGGAGTTGTACTTCCGCTATCGCGAGAGCATCGAAGGAATCGGCGCCCTGCAGGGGGAAATGGCCCAGGGCGCGGCCTTCAAAATCCAGCAGTTCGTGCAGGACATCGAAAAGACCATGCGGGCCACCACCCAGACCCGGGAAAGCGTGACAGAGGGGCTTACCGAATCGTTCAGGTTTCATCTCATCAAGATGATGAAGGTGGCGCCGGCCATCACCACGGTGCAGGTGGTGGACGCCGAGGGCAAGGGCATCATGACCGCCTCGCGCGTGCACCTGGTGGAGGACAAGGAGCTGGGGAGTTACGTCAAGGACGAGGCGTACGTGCAGGCGCGCGCCGGAAGATCCTATTTCGGCCCGGTGTACTTCATCCGGCAGTCCGAACCGTTCATGCGCGTCGCCGTGCCCATCGAATGGTTCGTGGGCGAGGTGGTGGGCGTGCTGATCGCGGAGGTCAACCTGAAATACATTCGGGAGGTGGTCTCCCAGATCAGGGTGGGCGATGCGGGCTATGCTTACGTGGTGTCGCGAGAGGGGGACCTGATCGCCCACCCGGACATCAGCCTGGTGCTGCAAAAGCGCAACCTCAAGCACCTGGGCCAGGTGCGCGCCGCGCTGTCCCGGGACAGAGGCTCCCTGCCCGCCCAGCCCAACCTGACCGGCGGGACGGTCTTTCCCGCGTACGCCGCCATTCCGGAAGTGGGATGGGCGGTGCTGGTGGAGCGCCCCGCCGGAGAAGCCTACGCGGCGCTGTATGCCTCCATCATCCGTACCGCGCTCCTGCTGCTGCTGGGCCTGGGCATGGCCGTGCTGGCCAGCGTGCTGATCGGCCGCCGGGTGGTGCATCCGGTGCAGGTGCTCAGGGGCGGAGCGGCCAGAATCGGCGCGGGCGAACTGGAGCACCGCATCGAAATCAAAACCGGGGACGAGTTGCAGGCCCTGGCGGAAGAGTTCAACCAAATGGCCGGCCAACTGCAGGAATCCCGCGCCGGCCTGGAACGGCGGGTCGAGGAGCGCACGCAGGAATTGGCCGAAACCCTGGAGCAGCAGACCGCCATCGCCGACATCCTGGGAGTGATCAGCAGTTCGCCCACCGACCTCAAGCCGGTGTTCGATACAATCCTGGAAAAGGCCACCCGGTTATGCGAAGCGGAACTGGGTTTGCTGTTCCTTTACGAGGATGACAAGAGCGAGGCCGTTGCGTTCCGGGGCGGCACGTCTGCGCTCGAGAATTTCTTCCAGGAGCGTGGCCCGTTCCGCAACCATCCGGCCAGCGGGCTGGGGCGGATGATCAAAGAACTGCGGCCCATCCACATAGCGGATTACACTTCAGATTTGACCGCTGCCGTGGCGGGCTACAAGGGTGATCCGGATGCCCCTTGGATCACCAACTTAAAGAAACTGCTGGAAATGGTGCAACAGGAAGGGCTGCGCACCTATGTCGCCGTGCCCATGCTCAAGGAGCGCACCGTGGTCGGCGGGATCGTTATCTACCGGCG
>CBDUSX010000373.1:0-3053 GCA_965369935.1 uncultured bacterium | reverse complement strand
CGGAACTGGGCCGCAATGGTCTGAAAGTCCGGACTGCCGTACCGGTCCAGGGTGCCCAGGTGCTTGGCTCCCAGCAACTGCTTGAGAGAACGCACGTCCGCGCCGCGCTCGCGGAAATGGCGGGCGGAAAGCTGGCGCAGTTCCCGGCCGCCTCCGGCCAGGCCCGCGGCTTCCATGGCCTGCTTGACGCCGCGCGCCAGCCGGGGGGCAGTCAGGGCCCGGCCGCCGCGCCCCACCCAAAAGGGCGCCCCCCGCCGTTTCCCCACCGCCTGGGCCCGCTGCTGCAAATAGACCGCCAGGCGCTCCAGACCCGCGGAGGAAAGGGGTACCTCCTGGCTCTCCCGCCCCGCCGTGACGCGCGCCACGCCTGCGCGTACCAGCACCCGCAGGCCGGTGAGGCCGTAAACCAGGGAGGGCTTGAGGCAGCCGCCGTAGATCAACTCCAGCACGGCCAGCAGGCGCGCCTGCTCCAGGGTCTCCCCCGGCACGGCGAACAGCTCGCGCACGGCCCGCTCCTCCCCTTCCGGGAGGGGGCCTGCCTCTTCCCTGCCGGGGGGGTGCAGGGACCTGAGGGGATTGCGCTCGATGTATCCCCGTGACTGAAGAAAGGCGAAAAACGCGCGCAGGGCACTGGCCTGATGGCGCACCGAGGTCGGCTTCCAGCCCCGCCCTTCCCGCAGGTGTTTCAGGTAGATTTCCAGGGCCCGCTTGTCCAACGCCGGCCAATCCCAGCCGGGGGAAAGGAAAAAATCCAGCGGACGTTGGCGGATCAGCGCGGTGCAGTCCCGGGCGGCCTTGAGGTAGCTGTTGCGGGTCGTCTCGGCCATCCCCTTTTCGGCTTGCAAATAGGTGGAATATTCGTTAAGCACGGGGCTGGACAATGGTTTGCTCCATTCGCTTTCTCAAGACATTTAGGGACACCCTAAAAGGGGCTCTGAGCCCGCGGATTCACTCATCCGAAATCGCACGGGGACGGATATGTCCGCCTGCGGGCCGGGGCTGCTTCTCAAGGGTTTGCGCCCGCAGAATCTCCGTGGCGATTGTAACAGGCTTGGGCCGTAAAGGGAGCCTCTTGGTTTTTTCCGCCCTTCGCGCAGGCGCGGTGGCGGCTGGCACGCTTTCGATCTTCTCGGGAGAATGACATTGAAGAAAATAGAAGCCATCATCAAGCCGTTCAAGCTGGAGGAGGTGAAAGAGAGTCTCGACGCCATTGGCATCCGGGGCATTACCGTCAGTGAGGTCAAGGGATTCGGCAGGCAGAAAGGACACACGGAACTGTACCGGGGCGCGGAATATGTGGTGGACTTCCTGCCGAAGATCAAAATCGAGGTCGTCCTCCCCGATGACGCCGTGGACAAGGCGGTAGAGGCCATCATCTCCGCCGCCAAGACCGGACGGATCGGGGACGGAAAGATATTCATTCTTCCCCTCGGCGAGGTGATCCGCATTCGCACGGGAGAAAAAGGCGAGGAAGCCATATGAGGAAGCACTAGCGGGCCGCGGTTCACCCGCCCGGCACGCCCGGGGTCTTCCCGATGGTTCTTAGAGCAAGCTGGCGCGCCCGGAAACACGGAATCATGGAAACACATGGGCGCGCGCGGAGAGAAGCCGCCCACATCAGGCAATCCCTAACCAGGCAACCCTAACAAGCAAGAGGTATGTGAAATGGCACAGTCGTCAGCCGATGTTTTGAAATTGGTCAAGGACAAGAAAGTGAAAATGGTGGACCTCAAGTTCATAGACTTTATTGGGTCCTGGCAGCATTTCCAGATCCCCGCCGGAGCGCTCAACGAGGGGGCCTTCGACAACGGCGTGTATTTCGACGGCTCCAGCATCCGCGCCTGGCAGGGTATCGAAGCCAGCGACATGACCGTGGTGCCGGACCCCACCACCGCCAAGATCGACCCCTTCTTCGACGAGACCACCCTGTCCCTGATCTGCGACATCCGCGACCCGGTGACCGGAGAGAACTACAGCCGCGATCCCCGCAACGTGGCGAAGAAAGCGGTGAACTACATGCGCTCCCTTGGCATCGCCGACACGGTTTACTTCGGCCCCGAGGCGGAGTTTTTCATCTTCGACAGCGTGAGCCACGACACCCACTCCGGCGCGGGCTATTATTTCATAGATTCCCATGAAGCACCCTGGACCAACGGCGAGCCTTCGGGCAACATGGGCTACAAGGTGCGCCCCAAGCAGGGCTACTTCCCCGTCTCTCCGGTGGATTCGATCCAGAACATCCGCTCCGAGATCGTGCTCATGCTCGAGGAGATGGGCCTGGAAGTGGAAGCCTCCCACCACGAGGTGGCGCCCGCCCAGCACGAGATTGACTTCAAGTTCGACTCCCTGGTGCAGACGGCGGACAATCTGCAGTGGTACAAGTACATCGTCAAGAACGTCGTCAGAAGGCACGGGAAGATGGCCACCTTCATGCCCAAGCCCATGTACAACGACAACGGCAACGGCATGCACGTCCACCAGTCCCTGTGGAAGGGCGGCAAGCCCCTGTTCGC
Source organism: uncultured bacterium (assembly GCA_965369935.1). GTDB lineage: Bacteria > SAR324 > SAR324 > SAR324 > JACQKK01 > JAPUIH01. The sequence goes on along the minus strand of CBDUSX010000373.1, from coordinate 540 downwards.
GGGGGACAAATACGCCGGCCTGAGCGATATCGCGCTGCACTACATCGGAGGCATCCTGAAACACGCCCGGGCGCTGACCGCTCTCGTGTGCCCCTCCACCAATTCTTACCGGCGGCTGCTGCCGGGCTTCGAAGCGCCGATCAACCTGGCCTATTCCAACCGCAACCGCTCCGCCGGGGTGCGGATTCCCATCGCGGCCTCTCCCAACGGACGCCGGGCCGAGGTGCGCTTTCCGGACTCGACCTGCAACGCGTATCTGGCCTTTTCCGCGATGCTGATGGCCGGCCTGGACGGAATCGAGAACAAGATCGATCCGGGCGAGCCCATGGACAAGGACATCTACGGCCTGCCGCCCGAGGAACTGGCCAAGGTGCCCAAGGTGCCGGGCTCTCTGCGCGAGGCCCTCGGCGAGCTGGAGAGCAACCACGCCTTCCTGCTCAAGGGCGACGTGTTCACCCCCGACGTGATCTCGCACTGGATAGACTACAAGATCGAAAACGAGATCGCGGAGGTGGACAGCCGTCCATCGCCCCACGAGTT
>CBDUSX010000372.1:0-3070 GCA_965369935.1 uncultured bacterium | reverse complement strand
GGAGCGGCGGCAAGGGCGGGCGGAGCCTGGGGGTATTGCGAGAGTGGCGGAACTGGCAGACGCGCAGGATTTAGGATCCTGTGGGATATCCCGTGGGGGTTCGAGTCCCCCTTCTCGCATCTTCCGTGAATGGTTCCAGTGAATCGGCGGGGGCCTTTTCCCCGCGGGCGCGGGGAAAGCGCGGCAGAGCGCCTCAGATGATCTGTCCGATGTCTTCTTCCTCTTCCAGCACCAGCGCCATCAGGATCTTGATGTCGTCCAGGTCCTCTTCATTGGCGTACCGGCAGCGCACCCGGTGGGGGAAGGCCGCCCAGGGATCGTCTTTCAGGGTTTTCTTTGGAATCGGTATGGATTCCAGCACGGTCACGCCGAAGCTGAGCAGATCGCCTCCGATGGTGATCCTTTCGTCCACTTCGAAACCCTTGCTGGAACGGAAGGACACGCCGCCCATGGAAATGTCGAGCAGCCGTGTTTCGATCAGTTCGCTGACGCTCAAGGCCTTTTCCGAGTTTAACGGAAAACGGACGGCCGTTCTGCGGTCTAGAAAATCCGGTTCCATAAAGCCTTTCCCCTGGTGATGAGGGATTCACGATACCACATGGCGCCGTCAAATGCGCGCCTCCGCCGCCGGTGCATGATGGCCCTTCGCGCCGCCGGCTATAAATCCGCACCCTCCTCTTATTCTCACCTTGCGGGTTGCCCGTCAAAATGAAAGATTATAAAGTTGCGTTCCGAATTTTCCCGAGCACGGATTGATGCGCGCTAAGCGGACGCAGCGCGAGGCTTTAGCAGCGCCGGGATTCACCAGCGCCAGGGTTTGGCAGCGCCAGGATTTGTATGCAACTGAACGTGGAAGAATTGGGCGCCCTGAAGCGGAAGATATCCGTGGAGGTGCCGCTGATTGAGGTGGAGGCCACCTACAACCAGGTGTATGCCCAAATCAGGGAACATATCCAGGTCAAGGGTTTCCGCCCCGGCAAGTTTCCGCGCAAAATGGCCGAAAAGCGCTTCCAGGAAGTGATGAAGCAGGAAGCCACCCGCAGCCTGCTGCCGAAATACTTTCAAGAGGCGCTGGACGAAATGAAGGCGCGGCCCGCCACCCAGCCCCAGTTCGAAAATCTGGAGGTGGACAAGGCGCAGCCCTTCAAGTTCGAGGCCGAGTTCGAGATCGTGCCGACCTTCGACCTGCCCGCCATCGGCGACTTTTCCCTGGAAGACAAGAAAGCGCAGGTGAGCAAGGAGGACGTGAGCGCACGCATTGACGACCTGCTCAAGTCCCGGGCGCAACTGGAAGACAAAGGAGAGGAGCCCGCGGAAAACGGAGACGTGGTGACGGTGGATTTCGAGGGCAAGGTGAAGGGCGAGCCTTTCGAGGGCAACACCGGCATCGCCCAGCGCATCGAACTCGGCGCGGGAACTTTCCTGGAGGATTTCGAAAAGCCGCTGGCGGGCGCCGCGGCCGGGGATACCAGGCAGGTCAAGGTCAAGTTCCCCAAGGACTACGGCGGCGAGGCCGTGGCCGGCAAGACGGCGCAATTCGAGGTGCAGGTCAAGAAGGTGGAGCGCAAGGTGCTGCCCAAGCTGGATGAAGCGTTTTATTCCCAGTTCGGCCAGTTCGATTCCCTGGAGGCGTTCAAGGAAAACGTGGAGCAGCAGCTTGGCCAGGAGGCCGAGCGGAATATCCAGGCGGAGCACCAGCAGCAGGTCTCCGGCCAGATGAAGGCGCGGATGTCCTTCGAGGTGCCCGAAACGCTGGTCAACCAGATGCTCGAGGAATTCGAGCACCAGCTGGGCCATAACGACCCGGAGGCCGGCAAGGACCAGAAGAAGCTGGCCAAGCTGAAAAAAGAGGAGACCGTCAAGATCAAGGAAAACCTGCGGCTCAATTACGTGATAGATGAGTGGAGCAGGGCGCACGGCATCACGGTCACCAAGGACGAGGTGCAGCAGCGCTTCTTCATGCAGGCCTACATGATGCAGCAGAACCCGGCGGATCTCGTCAAATCGCCCTACGGCGAGACGCTCCTGTTCCAGATCGAGCAGCAGCTGCTCACCGGCAAGGTGCTGGAGGACATATCCAACAAGGTGCTGGGCAAAACGCCGCCCGCGCAAGCCGCGTCCGATCCGCAAGCGCCGGAGCAAGGCGCGGAAGCCGCGCCCGCGGCAGGAGCACCGCCGGACGCAACGCCGGAGGCGAAGACAGGCAGCGGCGAAGCAACGCCGGAGGTGGAGACGGAGAGCGGCGAAGCAACGCCGGAGCAATAAGACGGGGCCGCGGCAGGCGGCCGCGGAAACATTCAGCCAGAGGACGGACGAGCGCCATGACCCTGATACCAATGGTGGTGGAACAGACCAACCGGGGCGAGAGGGCCTACGATATCTATTCGCGCCTGCTCAAGGAGCGCATCATCTTCATGGGCACGGCGGTGGACGACCACTTCGCCAACCTGATGATCGCCCAGTTATTGTTCCTGGAAGCCGACGACCCGGATGCGGACATTTCCATGTACATCAACTGTCCCGGCGGGCTGCTCACCGCGGGCCTTTCCATCTACGACACCATGCAGTACGTCAAGCCCTCAATCCAGACCATCTGCCTGGGGCAGGCCGCCAGCCTGGGCGCCATCCTGCTGGCCGCGGGCACGCCGGGCAAGCGCTTCGCCCTGCCCCATGCGCGCATCATGATCCACCAGCCCTACGGCGGATTCTCCGGCCAGGCCTCCGACATCGACATTCACGCGCGGGAAATCATCCGGCTCAAATCCATCACCAACAAGCTTCTCGCCAGCCACACCGGCAAGTCCCTGGAAACCGTGGAGGAAGACACCACGCGGGATTTCTTCATGGACACCGAGGAGGCCAAAGCCTACGGCCTGATTGACAAAATCATGGAAAGTCACGAGGTGCCCGGCGGGCTGAAGGGCGTGCCCTAGGGCGGGGAGGCCGAACCAAATCCCCTTGACAAGGCCCGTGTGATCGGAAAATCATTTTGCAGGGGCGGTTAGCTCAGCTGGGAGAGCGCTGGGATCACAACCCAGAGGCCACAGGTTCAATCCCTGTACCGCCCATT
>CBDUSX010000371.1:0-3071 GCA_965369935.1 uncultured bacterium | reverse complement strand
GACACATCTCCATGAACATTGACTTCGCCAGGACGGCCAAGGACTACGCCCAGTATCGTGCGGGCTTCCCCCCGGAGTTCTTTCAGCGTATCGCGGACTTCGGCGTGGGGGAGGCGGGCCAGCGGCTGTTGGACCTGGGCACGGGAACGGGAACGCTGGCGCGCGGCTTCGCCCTGCGGGGCTGCCAGGTGATGGGGATCGACCCCGCGGAGTCCCTGCTGGAGCAGGCCCAGACCCTGGACGAGGAGGCGGGCGTGAGGATTTCCTACACCGTCGGGCAGGCGGAAGAGACGGGGTTGCCGGCGGAGACCTTCGACGTGGTGACCGCCGGCCAGTGCTGGCAATGGTTCAAGAGGGAGCAGGCCGCGCATGAGGCGCACCGGCTGTTGCGCCCGGGGGGCAAGCTGGTGATCGCGCATTTCGACTGGCTGCCCCTGCCCGGCGGCATCGTCGCGGCAACGGAGGCGCTGATCCTGAAGCACAATCCGGACTGGAAGGGCGCCGGCGGAAAGGGCCTGTATCCGCAGTGGCTCGACGACATGGCCGCCGCGGGATTCGGCGGGCTGGAGAGCTTCGATTTCGACAGCCCCACGGAATACTCCCACGAGGCCTGGCGCGGCCGGGTGCGGGCCAGCGCGGGAGTGGCGGCCAGCCTGGAGCCGGAGCAGGTGGAGAGCTTCGATGAGGAGTTGGACGCCCTGCTGGCCGCGGACTTTCCCCAGGAGCCGCTTTCCACGCCCCACAAAGTCTTCGCCGCGCTGGGCCGCAAGGACTAGCGGAATTCACGGCAAAGCCGCCCGCGCCCTGGCCTTTAGAGCACCTTGCGCAGGACGGCGGAGAGAATGTCCATCATCTCGTCCACCTGGGCATTGGAAATGTTCAGGGCCGGCATGAAGCGCAGGGTGGACGGCCCGGGGGCGTTGATCAGCAGCCCCTGCTCGAAGCATTCGGCCACCACCTGCGGCCCTTTTTCCTCGGGCAGGTCCACGGCCACCAGCAGGCCCTTGCCCCGCAGGTCGGTGAAGCCGAACTCCTCGCGCAGCGCCTTCAGGCGGCGCATTATGTACCTGCCGCGGGATTTGGCCCTGCCGGAAATGTTCTTGCCCACCACCTCGCCCACCACCGCCAGTCCGGCCACCATGGCCAGGGGCTGGCCGCAGAAGGTGCCGCCCTGGTCCCCCTGCTCGAACACGCACACCTTGTCCTTGGCCAGCAGCGCGGAAAGGGGAAAGCCCCCGCCGATGCCCTTGCCCAGGGTCATGATGTCCGGCTCGACGCCGTACTGCTCATAGCCGAACAGGGTGCCCGTGCGGCCGATCCCGGTTTGAATTTCGTCCAGGATCAGCAACACGCCGTGCTCGTCGCAAAGCTTGCGCAGCCCCTGGATGTAGGCCTTGCCGGCCACGTGCACCCCGCTCTCTCCCTGCACGAGTTCCAGCATCACCGCGCAGGTTTTGGGCGTGATGGCATTGCGCAGGGCCGGCAGATCGTTAAAGGGCACCCGGATGAAACCGGGCACCTTGGGCTCGAACAGACCGTCCCAGGGTTGCTTGCCCGAAGCGGACATCATGGAAAGGGTGCGGCCATGGAAGCTGTGCCAGGTCGTGATGACCTCGTGGGCCCCCTGCTTGTGCAGGGCGCCGTACTTGCGCGCCAGCTTGACCGCGCCCTCGTTGGCCTCCGCCCCGCTGTTGGCGAAGAACACCTTGTCCAGACAGGAATTGTCCGTGAGCAGCTTCGCCAGCCGGATCATGGGCTCGTTGTAAAGCGCCGGGGAGCCGTTGACGAGCACCTTGGCCTGTTTGTTCAGCGCGCGGGTCAATACCGGCGGGCAGTGGCCCAGGCAGTTCACCGCCCAACCCTGGATGCAGTCCAGGTACTTGCGCCCATCGGAATCCCAGATATAGCTGCCCTTGCCCCCCACCATCACCCTGGCGGGCCGGGTCACGACGTACATCAGGGATTTTTCCGCATCCTGAATCAACTCGGCGGTTCCGGTCTGGGCGGCGACGACGGGATTCGCGGGCATGTTGCTCCTCGGGGATTGTTGGGGTGCATTGGTCGCCGGGATGGCATGCCGGCCATGCACAAAAAATTGCTTTACCACATGGGGTTTAAGAGCAAAATGAGAAATTAGGCGTTGAAATCCCGAATACCTGTTGCCAAAGAGCGGATTTAAGTTTACCTTAACGTTAAGGTTATCTATAATGTCATAAAGATGCTGGCTCAGCCCGCCGCCCCTGCCCATTCCCCGTGCATTCGGGTGGCGCCCGCGCAGCGCAATTTTTTTTAGGAAGAAACGTTTTAGAAAAAATGTTCTCGAATCAGGAGCAAAGCCATGTACAACGGAATCAACCATCTGGCGTTCATCACCAACGACATGAACGGCACAATCCGCTTCTACCGCGATTTGCTGGGATTTCCCCTGGTGGCGGGGGTGGGCAACGAGGAGTTCAAGCATTATTTTTTCCAGCTTTCTCCCACCGACTCGATCGCGTTTTTCTCCTACGATCACGCCACCCCGATGGCGATCAAGAACCATGGCGTGCCCACCTCGGCTCCGCTGGGTTTTGACCATGTCTCCATCGGTGTGAACACCAAGGCGGACCTGTTCGCCGTCAAGGACAAGCTGGAAGCCGCGGGCCTCGAGGTCAGCGGGGCGGTGGATCACGGGTTCGGATGGTCCATCTATTTCTTCGACAACAACAACATTCCGCTGGAAATGACCTGGCAGAACCTGGAAATCGTCAAGCCGCCGGTGCTGGCCGATGGGGAGCCTACGGAAGTGGCCCAGGAAGGCAGCGAGCCCCAGCCCGGCCACTGGCCCGAAGTGACCAGCCCCACCCCCCCGGAGCAGTGGGTGGCCTATCCCGGCGCGGGATTCGACATCCGTCCCAAGGGCCTGGACGAAAAGCGGGCCCGGGTGATGGGCGAATAGCCGCGATCATTCCGAGGACAAAGAAAATCCCGGGCGGAAGGCCGCTTTTCAGGCAACGTTCCCACCCGGGATAATTTCCGCCGGAATGCCGGGGCACTCCGCGCGCGATTTGAAGCATGGAAGCAAAGCGCCG
>CBDUSX010000370.1:0-3091 GCA_965369935.1 uncultured bacterium | reverse complement strand
TCGGCGACGTCGAGCACCTGCACCTCTTCCTCCTTGCCGGAGGCTTTCACGCCGTCGTCAATCATGGTCATGCAGAACGGGCAGGCGGTGGCGATGGTGGTGGCGCCCACCTCGCAGGCCTGGCGCACGCGCTCCTGATTGACGCGCTCGCCGATGGTCTCCTCCAGCCACATGCGCGCCCCCCCGGCGCCGCAGCAGAAGCTCTCGTTGCGGCTGCGCCGCATTTCGGTGATGCCCTCGCGCACGGAGCCTTCCAGCAGCATGCGGGGCGCGTCGTACTCGTTGTTGTAGCGGCCCAGGTAGCACGGATCGTGGAAGGTCACCGTGCCCTCGTGGCCGGGGGTCAGGCTGAGCCGGCCCTCGTCCACCAGCTTGGCGATGTACTGTGAGTGGTGGAACACCTCGTAGTGGCCCTTGAGCTGGGGGTATTCGTTCTTCAGGCTGTTCACGCAGTGCGGGCATTGGGTGATGATGGTTTTCACCTGCAGGCGGTTCAGGTTCTCCACGTTTTCCATGGCCAGGGTCTGGTAAAGCAGCTCGTTCCCGGAGCGCCGGGCCAGGTCGCCGGTGCACTTCTCCGTGGTGCCCAGCATGGCGAAGCGCACCCCGGCTTTTTGCAGCAGGGTGGCGGTGGCCCGCGCGATGCGCTGGTTGCGGCTGTCGAAGGCGCCCATGCAGCCCACCCACATCACCACGTCCACCTCTTCGGTGGGCGGCTCGGTGAGGATGGGGATGTCCATGCCCTCCGCCCAGTCGGCCCGTTGATCGTAGCCGATGCCCCACGGATTGCCGTTGCGCTCCAGCCCCCGGAAGGTGTTGTTGAGCTCGGGCGGCTGGGCCTCGTGCATCAGGGTCTGGGCCTGGCGCATGGCGATGATGCGCGGCACGTGCTCGATGGAGACCGGGCACACCTCCTCGCAGGCGCGGCAGGTGGTGCAGGCCCACAGGGTGTCGTGGTGGATCACCTCCCCCACCAGGGAGTCCTCCCCCTCGCTCTTGCCCGTGCGGCGGATGACGCGCTCCTGGTCGTCCAGGTGGTGGCGCAGGCTCTCGTTGAACCATTTCAGGGTCAGCGGCTTGCCCGTCACGTAGGTGGGGCAGATGTCGTGGCAGCGCCCGCACTCGGTGCAGGTGTACAGGTCCAGCCCCTGCTTCCAGGTGAGGTGCTCGATCCTGTCCAGGCCCAGGCGGCCCTCGTCCCAGGCCTGCTCGTTTTCCAGATCCAGCAGGGCCACCGGCGTGTGGGGATAGCCCAGGGAGCCGAAGAACACGTTGGGCAGGGCGGTGATGACGTGCATGTGCTTGGAGATGGGCAGCAGGTTCAAGAACACCAGGATGATCCCGACGTGGCTCCAGAAGCCCAGGTGATAGAACATGCCCATCGCCCCCTCGCCCCAGCCCTCCGTGGCCATGGCCAGCAGGGAGGCCAAAGGCGCCCAGTCCCTTTCCGAGCCGAAGGCGGGATCGCCGAGCAGGTGCAGTTGCCAGCCGTACAACTCGACCAGATTGAACTTGCCGGCCTCGTGCAAGAGGTCCGTGAAGACCACCCCCAGGATCAGCAGCAGGATCAGGTTGCCCTCCGCGTTGATGGTGAGCCGCGCCGGGACGATGGCGATGCGCCGGTACAGGGCGAAGACCACCATCACCGCCACGATCCCCTCGAACAGATCGTAGGTGAAGGTGTACAGGTAGGCCACGATGGAGGAAGAGCCCAGCAGGGGCAGCCATTCCTGGAAGCCATCGGTGTAAGCCCCGCCGAACAGGATGATCTCCCGCAGGCCCAGGATGAGAAATCCCCAGAAGATGAAAAAATGCATGGCGCCCGAGGAGCGCTCCCGCTTGCGGCCGATCAGCTTGGACTGTCCGAACCCGATTTTCGCCAGCAGGCAAACCCGCTGCCACAGGCGGTCCATGCGGTTTTCCGGCGCCAGCCGCAACAGCACGCCGACGCGCCTGTAAATGCTGTACAAAAACACGGCCAGGGCCACGGCCAGGGCAACCGACATCAATGTGGGGTTCATCCAGACTCCGCGAACGGGATGGTGGAGCGTCCGGGCCAGGCCGGCGCCCGCGGCGCTAATTTATTTTTTATGTTTTTTGACTTCTTCGATCAGGATGGGCACCACCTTGAACAGATCGCCCACGATGCCGTAGTCCGCCACGGAGAAGATGGGGGCGTCCGCGTCCTTGTTCACCGCCACGATCAGCTTGGAGCCGCTCATCCCCGCCAGGTGCTGGATGGCGCCGGAGACGCCGATGGCGAAATACACGTCCGGCGTCACCACCCGCCCCGTCTGGCCCACTTGGGCGTTGTAGGGCATCCAGCCCGAATCCACCACCGCCCGCGAGGCCCCGTAGGCCGCGCCCAGGGCATCCACCAGGGGCCGCACGGCCTCGACGCCCTCCGGGCCTTTCACGCCGCGTCCCACGGAGACCACCATGGCCGCCTCGCCCAGGTCCACCTCCCCGGTTTCCTCCTTCAGCACCTCCTTGGCCACCACGCGCCCATCGGCCTCGGGCGCGGCCAACTCGGTCACGTTGGCGGATTTGGGCGCCGCCTCGGCCACGTCGAAGGCGCCGGAGCGGATAGTGAACACCTTCACGCCGCCACCGGTAAATTTGACCTTCTGGAACACCTTGGTGGCCATGGCCGGGCGGATCACGGTCACCTCATCCCCGCTCAATTCCAGCCCGGAGGCGTCGCTCACGAAGCAGCCGTCCAGCCGGCCGGCCAGGGCCGGGGCCAGGGCGCGGCTCATCTCCGAAACGCTGAACCAGACCTGGGCGGCCTTGCTCCGGCCCGCCGCATCGGCCACGGCGGCCACGTGCTGGGAGATGGTGAAAATGGCCAGGGAGGCGTCGTCCGCCACGTACACCGTGCCCGCCCCGTGGCCGGCCAGTGCATCGGCGACGCCCTTGACGCCGCTGCCCACCACCACCGCGTCAATGTCCAGCCCTTCCGCGCGGGCCTTGGAGAGGATCTCCAGGGTGGGCTTGCGCAGTTCGCCGTCCTTGGTTTCCGCCACTACGAGAATCTTCGCCATCGCTATCCAACCTCCACAGGGGATACCATGCCGCGGGGAGGCGGCCC
>CBDUSX010000369.1:0-3108 GCA_965369935.1 uncultured bacterium | reverse complement strand
TGGCCCTGCTCCTGCTGGGGGTTTATTTCAGGGAGCGGCTCGCCCGCCTGGGCAGATTTCTCCCGGGGCGGGGCCGGCGGCGCAAGGCCGCGTGAGATGGCGCCCCCTCAAATCTCCTCGATCAGCGTGGTGATGCTGCGCGTCCATTTCTTGCCCCAGCCGGGCAGGCAGGCGGACCACGAGCCGGCCATGCCGCCCGCCCGCACGAGCAGCACGTCCTCGGGCTTTTCCATCACGTAGCGCCAGGTGTTCTCGTCCTTCGCTTTGACTTCGCCGGGCAGGCGCGCGGCGCGCTTGAAGTCGGCCACCGTGCGCCGGGCATGGGCCACCAGGAATTCCTGCACCTGCCGCTTAGTCCAGCCGGCTTTGCGGATTAGATCGGCGTGTTCGCCGGCCATCACCACCAGGTTTTCGTTGAAGCCGCGCACGTTGGGGGAAGCAAGGTTGCACAGGGCGTCGGCGAATTGCAGCAGCAGCGGCTCGGGCTCCCCGGCCAGCTGGTTGTAGACGCCCAGCAGGGAGTTGGAGGCGTAGATGGTGGCTGTGCTTTGCTCCGCGGCGAAGCCCCGCTCCACGTGCAGGGGCGCCCAGGGGGCGTCGTGCTCGTATTCGGCGAAGCAGAAGGCGTACTTGCCCGGCGTGCCCAGGGTGGCCCGGTCCAGCAGGCCCGGCCGCGCCTTGAGCAGGTTCATCATCACCAGCCGCACGGCCCGCCCGATGGTGGCGTTGGCCCGGAAGCCCGAGCCGAAGGCGTTGTCCGCGCCGTTGATGCCCAGCCGGGAGGCGATGGGGCCATTGACCAGCAAGACCAGCGCCGAGCCGCCGGTGCTGGAGGCGGGGCCGTGGTAGTCGAAATCGGGATGGAAGAGCCCCTTCACCGCCGCGGCCACGACGGGCATGTATTCGGGCAGGCAGCCGGCCATCACGGCGTTGATGGCCACCTGCTCCGCGGGCGCGGCCGCGTTGCGGTCCGTCAGCTCGCCCAGCACCTCATCGCCCCGGAAGCCCCCCGCCGCCAGCATGGCTGCCACCGCCTCCCTGTCGGGCGGGATCAGGGGCAGGCCGTCGCTCCAGCCGCGGCTGTAATAGTACTCGATCCAGCGGGCCGCCTCTTCGGGAGGACTCCGGGGAGGGCTGCCGGGAGGGCTTTCAGGGGGGGCATGATCGGGAGGCGCGGCCATGGGTACCTGCTCCGGCAGGTGGCTCGGGGGCTAAACTACTGTGTTAGTTATAAATTATCATTAATAGTTACAAATACTTAAGAAAATGAAACCGCGGATGAACACGGATAAACGCCGATATAAGCAATTGATTTTATTCTTATCCATGTTTATCTGCGTCCATCGGCGGTTTCAATTAACAAAGGTATGACTAATCGTCCGCGTGGAAGTCCAGCAGCAGCGCGTTCACCGTATCTGGACTCTCGTATTGCGCCCAGTGTCCCGCGCCGGGCACCACGTGGGTTCTGATGTCCGGCTTGGCGGCCCGCACCCGCTCCAGGCGGTTGGCCACGCTCGGTCTTGCCACCACGTCGTATTCGCCGATCAGGAACTGCACCGGAAATTCGGATTGGGCCAGGTAGCCCACCACGCTGTCGGTCCAGCTGAGGCCCCAGTTGCGGAAGCGCGCCCGCTCGATGCTCTCGCGGTGCAGGGCGACGGTGCCCTCGTCAATTTTGCCGGCGTCCCTTAGCATCATGTTCTCGAGGTTCGTGCGGTGGATGGCCAGGATTTCCTCTTCTTCCATGTGGGGCCGCGCGCGCAGCAGCTTGTAGGATCGGCTGTTGGTGTTGGACCTGCCCATGCCGCCCGGCGCCAGCAGGGTCAGGCGCGTCATGCGGGGCTTGAGGCAGGTCACCAGCCCCGCCCCGATCATCCCGCCGAAGGAAAAGCCCACGACGTGAAAGGGATCGCTGCCCGGACACATCAACCGCACCGCCTCGGCCGTCCGGCCCACGTAGTCCTCGAGGGAAATGTCCTGCGGCACGTCCCCGGAATCCCCGAAGCCGGGCAGGTCCACCGCATAGACCGTGAACCGCTCCGCCAGGGCGCCCAGGTTGCGGATCCAGTGCCGGTAGGAGCCCGAGCCTCCGTGAAACACCAGCATGGTCTCCCCCCGGCCCAGCCTCCGGTAGACGATCTCGGGGCCCGCGGACGGGGTGACGGAGGAGGTGAGGTCGAAGGCAAGCTGCATGGGTCGGGCGGGGCCGGTGGCGGCGCTGTTTTGCTGAAGTCTTACGGAGCCGTGTCTTGTGCGATCTTAAGGGGTTGTCTCCGGCGTCTTAGCATCCCCCGCGCCGGGCGGCAAGCCGTCCACCAGGGATAGGCAGGACAAGTGCGAGATCCCTTTGCCTAGGGTGGGCAGGGCCGGCGCCTCACTTCAGCCCTGCCTTGGCCAGATCGCGCAGTATGCGCGTTACAACGGCAGGGTTGCTGAACCGTTCTCTTTTCCGCAGCCAGTATCCCGGCAGGAGATTTGGTTGATACTCGCGAATTTCGGCCACTTCCGCCTTGGCGTTCTCAATTAAACCGGCGGATACAAGACTTGCGATCAGCAAAATTCTGACGGGGTTTTCGACTTGAAGACACGATTTGCACACATCCGTTGCTGCAGCGGCGGTCGGGGAAAATCTTTTCAACACATCCTGGAGAGGCGGGATGGCTTTTCCGAATTGGCCTGTCAAATAATAGCTTCTGCCCAGTGTGACCAGGTACCAATCGGGATGGAATGGATCAAGCCGCCTCGCTCGCATCAGTTCCTGCAAGGCCGCCTTCGGCCGTCCCGCGTAGCTTAGCGACTCGGCGAGGTAGGCATGCCAGGCGGCACCGTTGGGATTGAGCGCCACGGCCCGTCTCCCGAAGTTGATTGCCTGGTCGTGCTCCCTGTTCGCAAGGCTGATCTGGCCTAACAGTGCATACGGCTCTGCGCTGGGGCCATTTAACTCAAGTGCGCGCCTTGCCAGTTCGGAAGCCCGCTCCAGGGGCTGCACTTCGGTCTGAATTGTGGCACCGGGATTCCTCCCCTCTTGATAATAAGTCCAACCCAGCCCGAGGATGGCGGCCCCAAAACCAGGGTCAAGCTCAAGAGCTTTTTCAAAATAAACGCGGG
>CBDUSX010000368.1:0-3113 GCA_965369935.1 uncultured bacterium | reverse complement strand
GAGGGCTGGCCCGCCCTGCACCGCTGGTCCGTGGAGCGGATGGAGGATTTCTGGGAGGAGGCCTGGCGCGACGCCGCCGTGAAGACCAGCGCCCCCCACAGCGCCGTGCTGACCGGCCGCGAAATGCCGGCCGGCCGCCTGCCGCCCAAGGAGGTGTGGTTTCCGGGGACGCGCTTCAACTTCGCCGAGCAACTGCTGCGCTTCCGGGACGGGCAAGTGGCCCTGATTTCCACGGGGGAAGACGCTCCGCGGCGCAGCCTGACCTATGCGGAACTGTACGCTCAGGTTTCGCGCTGTCAGGCGGGCCTGAAGGCTTTGGGCGTGGACACGGGAGACCGGGTGGCGGCTTTTCTGCCCAACACGGCGGAAACCATTGTGGCCATGCTGGCCTGCGCGGGCCTGGGGGCCGTCTGGTCGTCCACCTCCCCGGATTTCGGCTTTCAGGGGGTGATGGACCGCTTCGGGCAGATCGGCCCCAAGGTGCTGTTCTGCACCAACGGCTACCGCTACAACGGCAAGGCCCACGACACCATGGAGCGTGTGGCCCACATCGCCCGGGAGATTCCCTCCATCGAGCAGGTGGTGATTCTGCCCTTCCTGGAGGACGGGGAGAGCGCCCTGCCCGGCAGCATGAGCTGGGAGGAGTTGCTGGCGTCCGGCGGCGGGAGCGACGCCGGGGAGGTGGAGTTCCGGCATTTTCCCTTCGACCAGCCCTTGTACATTCTTTACTCCTCCGGCACCACGGGCGTGCCCAAGTGCATCGTCCACGGCGCGGGGGGCACCCTGCTCAAGCATCACGTGGAGCAGAAGTTCCACACGGACCTGCGCCGGGAGGACACCCTGTTCTACTTCACCACCTGCGGGTGGATGATGTGGAACTGGCTGGCCAGCGGCCTGGCCCAGGGGGCCACCCTGTTGCTCTACGACGGCAGCCCGGCCCACCCGGACCTCGAACACCTGTTCAGGCTGGCCGCGGAGACCGGCGTCACCGTGTTCGGCACCAGCCCCAAATTCCTCGCCGCGTGCCAGAAGGCAGGGCTGAACCCCGGGAAGAAGTTCGACCTGTCCCGCCTGCGCTGCATGCTCAGCACGGGCGCGCCCCTGGAGCCGGAGCAGTTTCACTACGTGTACGAGTCGGTCAAGGCGGATTTGCAACTGGCCTCCATCTCCGGCGGCACGGACATCGTGGGCTGCTTCATGGCGGGCAACCCCCTGCTGCCGGTGTATGCGGGCGAAATCCAGTCCGCCGGGCTGGGGGTGGACCTGGCCGCCTTCGACGCCGCGGGCAAGCCCCTGACGGATCAGAAAGGGGAGCTGGTGTGCCGCAACCCCCTGCCCTCCATGCCCCTGGGCTTCTGGGAAGACCCGGAGATGGAAAAATACCGGGCCGCGTATTTCAGCACCTACCCCGGTGTGTGGCATCACGGGGACTACATCACCATCAACCGGCGGGGCGGGGTGAGGGTCCACGGGCGCAGCGACACCACCCTCAATCCCGGCGGGGTGCGCATCGGCACCGCGGAAATCTACCGCATCGTGGAAGGGCTGCCCCAGGTGCAGGACAGCTTGGTGGTGGGCCAGCGGGCCGGGGGGGACGTGCGGGTGGTGCTGTTCATCGTGCTTGCGCCGGGCACGGCCCTGGACACGGCCCTGGAGCAGGACATCCGCGCCGCCATCCGCGAACAGGCCACTCCGCGCCACGTCCCCGCGGTGATCCGCCAGATCGCGGAGGTGCCGGTCACCATCAACGGCAAAAAAGTAGAGCTGGCCGTGGGCAATGTTCTTCACGGCGAGCCCGTGAAGAACCGAGAGGCCATGGCCAATCCCGGCGCCCTGAAGCAATTCGAGGGGCTGGAACTGTAAGGCCGTTCAGCCCGCCTTGCACCAGTGTCAAAGTTGTGTCTTTACCTCCCACCTCGTTAACGCATTAATTCAATCGGGTCTCACGGCGCGAAGAAGCGCTTGCGGTTGTCCTTCAGGTAGCCGCGCACGGCTTTGACGATCGCCTCGCTCTGGCCAAGGCTGGCGCGCCCCGCTGTTTTTTCGCCGCCGGTGGCTGCGCCTTGCGCGAAGGGATTTTGCTGCGCCGCCTCTTCCAGCGCCGCGCAGGCCGGGTCCAGCAATTCGAAGCGGGGGTCCGTCTCGCGGCACAAGGCCAGCAGTTGCAAGGCGCTGGAGTTGGGAAGCTGAAAATGGCCGTGCAGATGGCACACGGCGGACAAGGCGTTGACGGCGGCCTGCAGGCTGAAAAACCGGCTGTCCAGGTAGGCGCCCGCCCGCTGCTGGCGCCGGGCGCTCTTCAGGTCCTGACGGCTCTGCTCCCAGAACACGCGGGCCCTGCGCACGGATTCCGCGGGGGGTGCTTCGGGCTCGGACATGGTTGTTCCCGCTGGCGGTTGCGCGCCTCCCCTCCCGCGGCGCGGTTGTCTCTTACACCCCGTACTTTCCCCGGTAGGCCCGGATTTCTTCCAGCAGGGCGGGGGGGAGTTCCGGCGCCGGCCCGCCTGCGTCCCGCGGGGATTCTTCCGCCAGCAACGCTTCCAGATCCGCCAGGGTGATGATGGAAAAAACGGGTACGCCCGTTTCCGCTTCGAAGTCCTCCACGGCGTTACGGCCGGCGGTGCTGCGCTCCATCCGGTCAAAGGCGATCACCAGGGCGTCAATGGAGGCGGGGAAGGCGCTCCGCAACAGGGCCACCGCTTCCATTTTGGTCTCGCCGTCGGTGATCACGTCGTCCACCAGCACCAGGCTCTCGCCCTCGGCGGGGTGGCGCCCTATGAATACGCCCTGATCTCCGTGGGCCTTTTCCTCCTTGCGGTTGAACAGATAGCCCGCATCGCGCCCCGTGCGCTCGCTCAAGGCCATGGCGGTGGCGATGCTGAGGGGAATGCCCTTGTATGCCGGGCCGAACACCACCGCCGCCCGCGGCGCGGCTTTCGCCACCACTTCCGCGTAATAGGCGCCCAGCCTGGCCAGTTGCGCGGCGGTCTCGAACCGGGCGGAATTGAAGAAGTAGGGCGAGACCCTGCCGCTTTTGAGGGTGAACGAGCCGAACTGCAGCGCCCCGGCATCCACCAGAAAGCGGAAGAATTCCCTCTTTGTCTTCGACACCG
>CBDUSX010000367.1:0-3120 GCA_965369935.1 uncultured bacterium | reverse complement strand
GGATCAGGTGGCGATGGTCAGTTCGCCCTCGTCCATGCCCTTCAACATGAGCAGGAAGCGCATGCTGGAATGCTTGTCGAGGAAGTGGCAGCGGGTCAGGTAGCGGGCCTCGCCGGAGTTGGGATCGGGCTCCGCCAATTCGCAGTGGACAATCTCGGCCTCGATCTTGAAGGCCTTGCCCAGGGTGACGGCCAGCACCTGCCCCAGCTCGAACTGCTGGTCTGAGTAGAAGGAAATTCCGGACACCGACACGTCAATCACGTCGAAGGAGGTGTCCATGCGAATCCAGACGGCGCCGGAAAGAATGCGGAAGCGCGGAGAATTCCGCTTCTCCTCATCCTCGGGAACGGTACTCAATTCTCCGCTGGATTTGCCCTCTTCCAGCAGTTGCTCGTACTCCTGTTCCCATTCATCCTTTAGCATTACCAGGGTCGGCATGGCCTTGTCCGAATGAGGTGGAATGCCGCTCCACCGCGGCGCGAACGGGCATCCGGGGCCGGCGCAGCACACCCGATGCAGTCCGAAAATGTGTCAACCCTTGTACCATACCGGAGCGGATTATGCCAACGGAAAGGGGGATCCGTCCGTTCCACAGCAGGGCGCCGGACGGCACCGTCGTGGAAGGTACCGTCAGGAAAGGCCCGCTTCCCTGCCCGCCGCCGGAGCTCCGTCCCGCGGCGCTTTCAAAGCGGGGCGATATCCGGCATGATGTTTCCCGGCCCGGCAGGGCGGCCGCCGCACGATGGGGCAGGCACGCACTCGTTGGTTTGTTTTGGGAGCCCCACCATGTCTTCTATCCCGTCTTCTTCCCCACGCACGGGACTGTTTCTGCTTTCCCCCTCCGAATCCACCGGCGCCCTGGAACGGGCGGAGTGGGCGGAGCGGCAGGGCTTTGACAGCCTGTGGGTGCCCGACGGCGGGGGCAAGATGCACGCCCTCACCCTCACCGCCGCCCTGGCCACCCGCACCAGCAAGATCCGCCTGGGCCTGGGGGTGGTGCCGGTGTTCACCCACAGCCCCGCCGTGCTGGCCTCCGCCGCGGCCACCCTGGCCCACCTGGCGCCGGGGCGGGTGATTCTCGGCCTGGGCGCCTCCAGCCACGCCATGATCGAGGGCTGGCACGGCACGCCCTTCGTCAAGCCCCTGACGCGGGTCAGGGAGACCGCCCAGGTGCTGCGGCGCATGCTGGCCGGAGAGCGGGTGGAATTCGCCGGCGAGACCCTGAGCACGCGGGGCTTCCAGCTCAACCCTCCGCCGGAAAGCGGGGTGCCCATCTATCTGGCGGCCCTGCGCCCCAAAATGCTCGAGCTGGCCGGGGAGCTTGCCGACGGGGTGATCCTGCACCTGGCGCCCCTGGAGGCCATCCCCAAAATGCTGGAGCACCTCGCCGTGGGCGCGGAGCGCGCCGGGCGCAGCCTGGCGGACATCGAGATCGTCTGCCGCTTCAACGTGCTGGTCACGGACGACATGGCCGCCGGCAGGGAGCAGTTCCGGAAATTCGTGGTGGCCTACTACTCCACCCCGGTCTACAACAAGTTCCTCGCCTGGAGCGGCTTTGAGCAGGAGGCGCAGACCATCGCCGAGGGCTTTAAGGCCAGGGACCGCGCCAAGACCCAGACCGCCCTGAGCGACGAGGTGGTGGAGCGGCTGGGCGTGATCGGCAATGCGGAAGCCTGCCGGGCCCGGGTGCGGGAGTTCCTGGCGGCGGGCATCCAGACGCCGGCCATCCACCCCATTTCCACCGATCCCGGCGAGGCGCTGGCGGCCATGGAAGCCTTCGCCCCGGCGGTTTTTTCGTAACATCGCTCGTACCACCGCTCGTAACACCGCTCCTGCCCCCGCGCCCGAGCCCTCCGTCCCCCGCCTCCCGGCGAACCGACCCATGGAACAGCCCATCACCCTGAAAGGCGCCTTCCGGTTCTTCCTGCCGCTGATCTTCATGACGGAATTGAACATGATCTCCAAATCCGTCATCCACGCCTTCGTGGCCAGGCTGCCCTCTCCCAAGCTGGGCCTGGCGGGTTTCAACGTGGCTTTCTTCTTTTACTTCTCCCTGACCAGCCCCAACGAGACGGCCAACCTGCTGTCCATCTCCTATCTGCGGGACCGGGGCTCCATCGCCCATCTGTACGGTTTTTTCTGCATCCTGCTGGCCGCGCCGCTGGCGCTGGCGCTGGCGATCGCGCTCACGCCCTTCGGCGCGTGGCTCTATGGCTTGCTGTTCGGGGCCAGCGCGGAGGTGATCCGCCAGGCCCAGCAGGCCACCCTGATTCTCGCCTTCAGCGCCCCGGTGTTGATGCTGCGGGCTCAGTCCTTCGGCATCATCATGCTCAACCGCCGCACCATCCTCATCACCTGGTCCACTTTCCTGCGGGTGCTGTCATTGGGCGCTTCCCTGCTGGTGCTGCCCCTGTGGCTGGAGGGCGCGGCGGTGGGGGCGGGGGCCCTGGTGACCTGCATGACGGTGGAGAGCCTGTTCGCCTTCGCCGTGGCGCAAAAGTATTTCCGGGCCCTGCCCGAGACCCAGGGCGCCCAGCCCTCGTACTGGGAGTTGTGGCGCTTTTCCTGGCCGGTGATCCTGAATCACGCTTCCGAATCGGGCATGGCGGTGCTGATCAACGTCTTCCTGGGCCGGTTGACCTCTCCGGACCTGGCCCTGGCCGCCTTCGGGGTGGTGCACGGGCTGACCAGCCTGATCCTGAGCCCCCTGCGCAACCTGTTGCAGACGGCCCAGACCCTGGTGCGCACGCGGGAGGACCTGCGGGTGATGCTGCGCTTTTGCGGCTACCTGACGGCGTTTTTTCTATTGCTGGTGGCCGCGCTGTTCCTGACGCCGCTGCGCGGGACGATCCTGCAGGGGGTGATGGGCCTGACGCCGGAGTTGAGCGCCTACAGCGACCCGGCGGTGATGCTGACCGTCGTGGTGGCGGTGTTCTGGGGATACGCGGCGCTGTTCCGGGGGCTGCTGGCCGGCGGCCGCAAGACGGGCACCTTCGCCGCTTCCGCCGCCGGCCGCATCCTCACCGTGGGCGTCCTGGGCGGCGGCGCCATGCTTCTGCCGGGGGTGAACGGCGCGGTGTTCGGGGTGACGGCCTGGGCCTGCGCCTTCGCCGCGGAAAC
>CBDUSX010000366.1:0-3146 GCA_965369935.1 uncultured bacterium | reverse complement strand
CCCCCGTCCGCGTGGCACTCAGGAAGCCCGCTCCCCGCCCCGGCGCCGGCGCAGCCAGGCATCCACCCCGATGCCGGAGAGCACCAGACCGCCGCCCACAAAACCGTGCAGGGAGGGAACCTCCCCGATGGCCAGATAGACCCAGATCGGGTTCAGCAGCGGCTCCAGCAGGGCCAGAATGGCCGCCCGGGAGGGGCCGATCCGCTTCAGGGCAGAGTAGAAGCAGATATGCCCCAGCCCCACCTGCACGCCGCCCAGGTAGGCCAGGCTGAGCCATTCGGCGCCTGTGTATTCCGCAAAGCGGAAGGCCCCCGGCGCCATCAGGAAAAGCGCCAGGGCCGCGGCGAGGTTGATCTGCACCATCACCTCGATCACCGGCCGATTCACGCGCGCATAAAATATGGCCGTGCCCGCGAAGGCGATGCCCGAAACCAAGCCCAGCAGGTTGCCCCGGAAGCTCGTGCCGCCCACGGGCTCCAGCAGGATCACCGCCAGCCCCGCCAGGATGATCCCAATGGGCGCGGAGAAGCGCCAGAGTATGCGCCGGGCCAGCAGGCAGCTCACCAGGAACACCCAGGCCGGGGAGGTGGATTGCAGCGCGATCGCGTTGGCCGCGGTGGTCCATTTGGTGGCCGTCACCCAGGTCAGGCTGACCAGCAGGTACCACACGGCCAACACGGCCATCTCCCACCCCACGCGAAATTTGAAGGAACGCAGCAGGGGCGCCAGAATCACCCCGGCCATGGCGCAGCGTAGCGCGGTCAACGGCAGGGGATCAATGGCCAGCACCTTTACGAACAGCCCGCTGGTGCTCCACAGCCCCGCCGCCGCCAGGGCCAGCAACACCCCCACGCTGTGGGAGGACATGCGCGCCCGCCCCGCCTCCCCGCCGGCCGGGAACGGAGGCGCTTCGGGCTGCAAATCCTTTGCATTGCTGCGTGCGGGCATGTAATTCTTGATTCTCAGTCCAACACAGGGGGTGCCGGAATGCGGGTCTGGATGCTGGCGATCGTGTTCGTGCTGCTGCTGCCGGTTTATCCCGGCGCCGAGAAGCCGGGCCCCGTGCCCGTGCAGATCAAGCGCATCCTGCTCATCAACGAGTCCCCGGCGGTGCTGCTGGTGGACGAGCCGGAGCGGAAGTTCCTGCTGGTCTTCATAGATTTTTTCATGGCCAACGCCATCCGCATGGGCATGGAGGCGCCCGTCCTCTCGCGGCCCCTGACCCATGACCTGATCGGAATTTTCCTGCAGCAGTTGGGCGCGAAAGTGACCAAAATCGTCATCAGCGATCTGAAGGACAACACCTACTATGCCCTGATCACCCTTGAAGTCAATGGAGAGACCCGGCAGATAGACGCCCGGCCCAGCGACGCCCTGGCCATCGCCGTGCGCCACAAAACCCCCATTTTCGCCGCGCCGGAACTGTTGCGCGAGGTGAGCAAGCAGAGCGAAACGCCCCCGGAGGACGGCCCCCCCAGGCCCGAAGGCGCGCGAAGCCCGCCCAAGGGCAGCACCTGAAATCCGCGCGGTTTGGCACGGCCGCCCCATCGCCGGGACATCGCCGCGGCCCGTGGACGAAGCCCCGTGAATGAGTCCCGGGCCGGCCCCTGATTCTTCCCGAATTTTTTCTTCCTGCATATTGATAGATCCCCGCAACCCAGGAGCATGCATGGCCAAGCCGAAAGTGGTGGTGACCTGCGAGCCGCCCGGCCCGGCGCTGCCGCGGGTGTTCGACGCCTGCGACACCTGGATGTGGGAGGAAAACCGCCCCATGCCCCGGGAGCTGATGCTGGAAAAGGTGCGCGATGCAGAGGGGCTGCACACCATCTACGTGGACGAGGTGGACCGGGAGTTGCTGGCCGCCGCGCCGCGCCTGCGGGTGGTGAGCAACTACGGCGTGGGGGTGAACAACATTGACCTGGCCGCCTGCACGGAGCGCGGCATCCCGGTGGGCTACGCCCCCGGCGCCGTGACCGAGGCCACCGCCGACATGGCCATCGCCCTCATGCTGGCCGCCGGACGCAGGCTCTACGAAGGCGCCAAGTTCGTGCGCGCGGGCCAATGGAAGGAATGGTCGCCCACCCTGATGATCGGCAACGACATCTCCGGCAAAACCCTGGGCATCGTGGGGCTGGGCCGCATCGGGGAAGCCGTCGCGCGCCGGGCAAGGGGCTTCGCCATGAACATTCTCTACCACTCCCGCTCCCCCAAGCCCGAGGCCGAGGCGCGGGTGGGGGCCGCCTACCGCGGCCTGGATGAACTGCTGGGCGAGGCGGACTACATCGTGCTCTGCCTGGCCCCCTCGCCCGAGTCCCACCAGCTCATCGACGACGCCGCCTTCGGCAAAATGAAGCCCTCGGCCTACCTGGTCAACGTGGCCCGCGGGGTGGTGATGGACTCAGGCGCGCTCTGCCGCGCGCTCAGCGAAGGCCGCATCCGCGGCGCGGGCCTGGACGTGACCGACCCGGAACCCATCCCCGGCGACGACCCCCTGCTGGAGCTGGACAACTGCCTGATCGTGCCCCACGTGGGCACCTCCACCTGGGAGACCCGCGCCGCCATGACCGAACTCACCGTGACCAACCTGCTCAACGGCCTATTGGGCAAGCCCATGCTCCACTGCGCCAACCCGGAGGTGGAGGGGAAATGACAAATTGAAAAACCTGGACAATGTAGTCTATGTGGTCTAATATGACTATGTAGTCTAAATTAATTATTCTGTGGCGGCCGAGGAGCCAAATGTCCCGATTTGAACGGATCAAGCCCTACGAGGCGAAGAAGGCGCTGACCACGGTGATCAACAAAGTGGCCTACGGCAAGCAGCCGGTGATATTCGAAAGCCGGGGCAAGGACCTGGCCGCCCTGATCTCCATGGATCGCTTCCACCTTTACGAGCGGTTGCTGGAACAGTTGGAAGACCGCGTGGACCTGGAGGAAGCGGAAGCGGCGCTGAAGGATCCGGCCAATCGGGAGCGCATACCATGGGACACGCTCAAGGATGAACTCGGCCTACTCGATTGAATTCCTTCCATCCGCCGCCAGACAATTCAAGAAACTTCCCAAGACCGACCGGCGCAGACTCGCCGCCGTCATTGACCGGCTGGCGGAAAATCCGCGGCCCAGGGGCGCGCGCAGCCTGAGCGGCC
>CBDUSX010000365.1:0-3162 GCA_965369935.1 uncultured bacterium | reverse complement strand
ATCCCGCTCCCGCAGCCGGCGGCTGCTGCTGAAAAACCGGGAAGTAAAAACCTAGTACTTATCTTTTTGAGAAAAACGAAATAATATGTGGGGGAAGCAACGCGAGACTCGCAGCGTTGCCGTCCCCCCACGCCCCCCGAACTGGGATACAAATCCGGTCACATTTTGCCTCGATTGGCTGATTGTACACGTTAACCGGGTGCAGGGAGCAGCGCTCCCTGCTGGGGGTGCGGGGGCTAAGCCCCCGGAGTCTAACTTACGCTTGCTATTCAAAGTAGGTGCTAGCGCGGGGTCATGACGCCCGGCGCGCAACGGAACGCAACAGAAAGGGAGTTTTAATATGGGGAAAAAAGAAGCCGGCAGGCGCGCGTTCCTGAAGACCGCCACCGCGGCGGGGGTCGCCCTGGGCGGCCTGGCTCTTGCCGAGGGCCGCGCGGTAAACGCGGCGGGGATCGTCCGCGTGGCGGGCAAGATACCCCGCAAGCAGCTGGGCACCACCGGCGCCACGGTGCCCATCATGCAGCTTGGCACCTCCCAGCGCCTGGACCCCACTTACGACCGGGTGATGCACGGCTGTTTCAAGGAAGGAGTGGACGCCTTCGACACGGCCCTGGCATATGGCTGGGGCCGCTCCCACCGGGACGTGGCCAATTTCATCAGTCAGATGGGCGACCGCCGCAAGCTCTGGCTCACATCCAAGTCCGGGCGGGAGGACGTGAAGGGATTCATGCGCGACATTGACAACGCCCTGAAGGAACTGCGCACCGACTACCTCGATCTCTACCTGATGCATGGCATAGAAGACCTCGAAATGCTGGACCGCAAGTTCCTGGTAGCCGGCGAGAAACTGAAAAAATCCGGCAAGACCCGCTTCTTCGGCTTCTCCTGCCACGACGGCACGGTGGTGGAACTGATGAAAAGGGCCGCGCAAATCGGCAGCGGGGCCATTGACGCCATCCTGTTCCGCTACAACTTCCGCCGCTACGGCGACCTGGAACTGAACCGCGCCATAGACGCCTGCAAAAAAGCCGGCATCGGGCTGGTGGCCATGAAGACCAACGGCAGCGTGCCCCGGAACGCCGAGAAAGTGGTTGCGTTCCGCTCCAAACGTTTCACCCTGGACCAGGCCAAGCTGAAGTCCGTGTGGGCGGACGAGCGGATTGATTCCCTGCTGTCGGAAATAGACAGCATCCAGGTGCTGCGGGAGAACGTGGCCGCCGCCAAGTCGGAAGCCTCCTTGAGCGCGGGAGAATGGCACCAGCTCAACCGGCTGGCTGCCCTCACCGCCCATCTGAGCTGCAACGGCTGCGCTCAGTATTGCGAGCAGGCGGCCGGCGGGCAGGTGCCCATCGCGGATGCCCTGCGCTTCCTGATGTACCACGAATGCTACGGCGATCCGGAGCGGGCGCGGGCCTTGTACGAGGCCATGCCGCGCAAGCTGGGCGCCTTCGAGCATGCGGACCTGGCCGCGGCCAGCGCCGCCTGCCCCCAGGGCATTGACATCGCCGCGCGCCTGCACGCCGCCCGGGCGGCCCTGGAAGCCTGATGGGAGCTGAGCGGAGGACGATCCTGAAACAATGTAGTAAATAAATGAAGATCGGGCTCAATCTGGACAACCGGGGGCCGGGCGCCACCCCGGAGAACATGATCCGCTTTGCCCAGGCCGCCGACCGGCTGGGCTTCTCCTCCCTGGGGGTGAGCGACCACATCGTGCTGGTGCGCGAGCAGACCGCCACCTACCCCTACAGCGCCACCGGAGAAATTGACTTCGAGGCCTGGACCCCCTGGAACGACACCCTGGGCCTGATCGGCTTCGTGGCCGGCAAGACCGAGCGCATCAGGATCGGCTCCAGCGTGCTGATCCTGCCCTACCGCAATCCCCTGGTGACGGCCAAGTTCTTCGCGACCGTGGATGCCCTCAGCGGCGGGCGGCTCTTCCTGGGGGCCGGCACGGGCTGGTGGCGGGAGGAGTTCGAAGCCCTGGGCCTGGGCGATCAGTTCGCCGAGCGCGGCCCCCGCACGGACGAATACCTGCGCATCTTCGAGAACCTGTGGCGCGAAGAGACCCCCGCCTTCCAGGGCGACTTCTTCAGCTACAAAAACCTGATCGCATCCCCCAAGCCCGCCCAGGCCGGCGGCATCCCCATCTGGATCGGGGGCAACACCCGGCGGGCATTGCGCCGGGTGGCCGACTTCGGGGCCGTGTGGCACCCGGTGATACTCACCCCGCCGGCGGAACTGAACCCGGCCCAGTTGGGCGAGCGGCGCAAGGTGCTGGAATCCCTGTACGAGGAGCGGGGCCGCGACCCGGCCACCATCCGCATCGCGCCCAAGACCCATCTGTTCTTCGAGAAAGACCCGGCGCGGCCCCTGACCGGAGCGCCGGGGCGGATCGTGGAGGATTTGCTGGCCTACCGGGAGCAGGGGGCCGGCGAGTTCATCTTCTACGTCCCCGGGGACAGCGAGAGGGAAAAGCTGGACAATCTCCAGCGCATCGCCGAGGAGATCATGCCCCACGTGGGGTGAGGATTTCCGGAACTTGGGGGGCTTTGCCCCCAAACCCCCAGCAGGGGCCGATGGCCCCTGCACCCAATCTGTTTCCGGGTTCGGCTTCCAGCCAAACCCGGCACGAAACTAAATTTGGGGCAGGAGGGCGGTGCCACTTCACCCCCACCCTGACCCTCCCATCAAGGGGGAGGGGATATGCTACCATGCGAAAGGACGGTGGGGCGGGCGTCCCGCCCGCCTTATGTGGGCCGGGAAACGCTAGCCGGACACAGCCGAGTACCCTTGGGTGGGATTCCATTCGAAAGACTGACTTTGTAGCAGAGATTTGGCGGGCGGGACGCCCGCCCCACCATTCCTATCACCCGGCCTCGGACAAATCCGTTAGGGTGGGTGTCCCTGCCCGCCTATTCAATCACAATTCACACCCGTAGGGGCGCTTCGCGAAGCGCCCGTGCATTTCCCTCGCGGCGTTTCGCCCATCCGCTTTGTCTTACCCGTGGTAAGGAGGGGTGCCATGGACAAGCTTTGCTTGTCCGTGCTGGTGGGAATGCCGCCCGCTCCGGGACCACGGACAAAACAAGTTTGTCCATGCCACCCAGTTGCTCCGGTGGGGCGGGAAACGCTGGCCGGACACAGCCGAGTACCCTTGGGTGG
>CBDUSX010000364.1:0-3176 GCA_965369935.1 uncultured bacterium | reverse complement strand
GGGGACCGCGTTTCATCAAACCGCCCCTTGAATTTGCCTGCCAAAAATGGAACAGTCGCATAGTCCCACAGCGGGGAGGGGCGGGACGCCGCCCGGCCGGGAACGTCATCCCCATCGGAGATCGCCGATCAGGGCAAAATAAGCACAGACCGTTTCGGGCAATTCCCCTGCCCCGGAATCTACAGCCTCGCGGCGCGACAGGGATTATCGCGCGAAAGGGCGGATGATGCGGGCACGGCTGGGGGCGCGGGCGCCCGCCCGCGGAAGCGGAGCACAGTTCAGGGAAGACAACCTTCAGGGAAGAACGGACACGCACAACAGGAGGTGCATGCGGCTGAAACGGCTCAGGCTCAGTGGTTTCAAATCGTTCTGCGACGACACCGTGCTCAACTTCGATCACGGGGGCGTCACCATGGTCGTCGGCCCCAACGGATGCGGCAAGAGCAACGTGGTGGACGCCATCCGCTGGGTGCTGGGGGAGCAAAGCCCGAGCCACCTGCGGGGGCAGGCCATGGGCGACGTGATCTTCAACGGCAGCGAGGTGCGCAAGCCCCTGGGCCGCAGCGAAGTCACCATCCATTTCGACAACGAGCACGGCGGCGCCCCGGAGAAGTACCGGGACTATGCCGAGATTTCGGTGACGCGGCGTCTCTACCGCTCCGGCGAAAGCGAATACCTTATCAACAAGACGCCCTGCCGCCTGATGGACATCCGCGACCTGGTGATGGACACCGGGGTGGCGGGCAGGTCGTACTCCATCGTGGAGCAGGGCAAGGTGGAGGAGTTCATCACCGCCTCGCCGGCGGAGCGCCGCATCTACATGGAAGAGGCGGCGGGGATCGTGCGCTACAAGACCAAGCGCATCGCCGCGGAACGCAAGCTGGAACAGACCGGGCTGAATCTGCAGCGCGTGCATGACCTGCAGGGGGAGTTGCACCGCCAGGAAAGCCAGTTGCGCGACCAGAAGGACAAGGCCCAGCAGTTCCTGACCCTGCGGGAGCAGGTGAACGCCATGGGCGGGCGCCTGGCCCGCGCCAGGTATCTGGCCAGCGCCCGCCTGTGTCAGGAACTGGAGCAGCGGCGCGAGGCCATCGAGCAGGAATCCATCATCCAGGGGCAGGCCCTGGACACCGTGCAGGCACGCCTGGAACAACTCAACCTGGAGCAGGCGCAACGCGAAACGGGCCTGAAGGAAAGCCGGGAGGCGGTGCACGGCCGGGAAACGGAACTGGCTGAGGTGCGCACCGGGCTGGAGCTGGAAAAGCAGAACCGGGACAACTGCGGAGAGTGGATCGGCCGCATCGACGAATCCCTGGCCGAATTCGGCCAGCGCCAAGAGACCCTGGCGGAAGAACTGGCCGACGGCGCTTCCGAGCTGGACACCCTGCGGGAGCGGGACGAGGCCCAGGGCCTGGAGATCAGCCGCCTGGAGACGGAATTCGGGGACAAGGAAGCGGGCAAGGCCGCCATTGACGCGGAAATCCAGTCCTGCCGGGAGCAGCTGACCGCCTGCCACACGGACCTGAACGGTATCGGCGGCCAGCGGCAACTGATTGGGGAGCGGCTGGCCGACGGCGCCCGGCGCCAAGCAGGCCTGGAAACCCAGGCCGCCGCCACCGGCGAGGAGCGGGAAGGGGTGGAGGCCGGGCTGGCCCAATCCCGGCAGGCCGCCGCCCAGTTGCGCGAAGAAATGGAAGCCGGCGAGGAGCGCGCCCTGACCCTGGGGCGGGAAATCGCCGCGAAATCGGAAGCGTTCGAGGAAAACCAGCAGGCACAAATCGAACTCGAACGCGAAATCGTGGAAGCGCGCTCCCGGATGGATTCCCTGCGGGAAATCGAGGCGGGCCGCGAGGGCTTCGAGGAGCCGGTGCGGGCCGTGCTCCAATGGGCCGAGGGAGCGGAGCAGATTCGCCGGGAGGTGGGCTGGCTGGGCCCCCTGGCCGACTTCATCAAGGTGCGTCCCGAAGTGGCGGAGTGGGCCGGGGACTTCCTGGCGCCCAGCCTGGAGATTATTGCGATCCGGGAGGCCGCGCAGCTGCCCCTGCTGCAGGAACGGCTGGAGGAACAGGGGCTGGGCGGCGTGAGGATCGTGGCCTTGGACGCCTTCCCTGCCCCGTCCGCCGCGGAGGAAGACTCCTCCACCATGGCCGGGTTGGTGGAGTTTCCGCCTGAATTCGACGGGCTGCGCCAGGGCTTGTATTCCACCGTGCGCCTGCACCCCGCCGGGGCGCTGCCCCATCCCCTGCCCACCGCCGAGGGCTGCCCCGAGTGGCTGGCCGAAGACGGGCTGTTCCACATAGACCACCGCGGCGTGGTCGCCCTGGGCCGCTCCGCCTCGCCGGCCGCGGGCATCTTGGGCCGCCGCGCGGAAATCACTACCCTGGAAACCCGCCTGGAAGAATTCCATGGGCGCCAACAGAAGGTGCGGGAGCGGGTGAGTGAACTGGAAGCGGAGGCTGAGGCGCTGCAAAACCGCCTGCAGGAGGAGGAAAGCCGCCGCCACGAGGACACCCTGGGCATGAGCCGGCTGGAGCAGGAACAGTCCCACATGGAGCGGGAAGCCGCGCGGCTGACGCAACTGATGGAACACCTGCAAGGGGAGTCGGCCCAGCTTAAAACCGCGGCGGAAGGCTACCAGCAGCAGCAAGAGGAAATGGAAACCGACACCGCCCGCCTGCAGGCTCAGCAAAGCGAGTTGGAAACCGCCCAGGCCATCGCCCAGGAGAAGAGCAACGTCGCCGCCCTGAGCGTGGCCACCCTGGCCCGGCAACTGACCGAGCGAAAGATCGAGCAGCAAAAGACCCGCTCCCGCCTGGAACATCTGGACACCTCCCGCGCCGCGCTGGAGACGGAACGGGAAGCCCTGGAAGGCAAGCTGGGCGAGGGGCGGCAAAATCTGGCGGATCAGCAGAACGCCCTCGCCGCCTCGCAGCGCAAAATCGAGGAAATTACCGGAAGCCTGGCCGAGATGGAAAAAGAACTGGCAGGCAAGCGCCAGGCGCTGCTGGACGACATGGCCCGCCACGAGCAGCAGGACAGCGCCCGCGCCGGGCTGGCCCACGAGGCGGCGGAGGAGCGCCGCAAGCAGGAGCACGTCCGGAGCAAGCGGCACGAGGTGGAGGTGGCCCTGGCCGGGGAGCGCAGCCACATGGAGCAGTGGGCCGAACAAAGCGGCG
>CBDUSX010000363.1:0-3193 GCA_965369935.1 uncultured bacterium | reverse complement strand
GCGCCCCTAGGCCGCGCGCAGGTTGCCCTGATCGTCGAACAGGAAGGGCGCGGGCTGGCCCGCCAGTTCCAATTGCGGATGGCGCTCCACCTCTTCCAGCATGGCCTCCGAAACCAGAATTTCCCCCAGGGTCAGGGTGTCGCGGATGCGCACGATGCGGGCCTCGGCCGGCTTGACCCGCGGCACGGTCTTGGCGGCGAGCTGGATGGCCTCCCGCGGGGTGTTCATGATGAGCGGGATCAGCCCGGCGTCCAGGTAGGCCGAGGTGATGACGTTGGCGTAGGTCGCGTTGAAGTCTATCTTTTTGAACAGCTGCATGGTGATTACGTCCGCCGCCCCGATGCCCGTGGCGTTGCCGTGGGTCTGCTCGGTCAGGTCCAGCACGACGATCTTGTTCACCCGCGGCAGGTCGAAGCCTACCACCCCGCGGCTGTTGCGCCCGGTGATGTTGGGGTCGAAGCCCGCGCCGCTCACCTCCTTGCCCATGCGTTCGATCACCAGCACGTCAATGTCGTCAAAGCATAGCCTGCCCATCAGCTCCTTGGCCCGCACCTGCAATTCCGCCTCGCGGGCGAGCAGGCTTTCCGGGGGCAGGGCTTCCAGCAGGGCCGTCTCGTCGTAGGCGTTTTCCACCAGCCCCACCCCGAACAGGAAGGGGATGCGCTCCATGATGAACTCGGCCACCGGCGGCAGCACCTCCGGGAAGCGGTCCATGCCGTGGGTGTGCAGCACGGTGGCCCCGGCGATCTTGCCCATGCCGATGGTCAACATCTTCACGATGCCCGATTCGATGGCCCCCCGGAAGGTGGTGTGGGGCTTGATGCGGTTGACCAGGATCACACCGTCCGCCTCGTGGGCCATGCGGTCCATGTGCACCGGAGTGCCGTCCGGCATGTTCCCCAGCACCACCGTGTCCATGCTGGCCCGCACCGGCGCGCCGACGGCCTGCTCGGTGATGCCGTAGGTGGCCAGCACCTGAAGCTGCCCCTCCGCCGTGGCGCCCCCGTGGCTGCCCATGGCGGGAAAGACGAACGGCTCGCCGCCGCGCGCCTTGACCTCCGCCACGATCGCCCTGACCGCCACGTCAATATTGGCCACGCCCCGGCTGCCCGCGCCGATGGCGACCCGCTTTCCGGCCTCGATGCGCGAGCCGATCTCCTCCCGCTGGAACTGCGCGGCCACCGCCGCGGTGATGTCCTCGATGCGCGTGGCGTCGAATTTCTGGCGCACGGGCGCCATGCGCGGCAGGGGCCCGTCCAGCCCGCCCTCGATGTTCACTTCGATCCGGTCAAACATGGCTTCCACCTTGGGTTGATTGGATTCTGGAATCTTTAAAAGACTCTACCAAAAACGTTCGCAGGTAAGAAATATCTGTTTTCTTTTCACCTCACCCCCGCCCTTCGGGAACGCCGCGAGTCTCGCGTTTCTCCCCCTCTCCCGCGGGAGAGGGGGCCGGGGGGTGAGGTTGCTGCAACATTTTATCAGAGCCTTTAAAGTTCTAATGGCTCTCGCGGGGCACGCCCGCGCCGCTGCTCCCCACCAGGAAGTCGAAGTCCGCCCCGCGGTCCGCCTGCAGCACGTGCTCCACGTAGAGCCGGGCATAGCCCCGGTCGTGGCCGCTCTTCGGCGGTTGCCAGGCTTCGCGGCGGGCGGCCAGTTCTTCCTCCGGTACGTCCAGGTGCAGGCGCCGGGCCTCCACGTCCAGCTCGATCATGTCCCCGTCGGCCACCAGGGCCAGGGGGCCGCCCACGGCGGCTTCCGGCGCGGTGTGCAGCACCACGGTGCCGTAGGCCGTGCCGCTCATGCGGGCGTCGGAGATGCGCACCATATCGGTGACGCCCTTCTTCAGCACCTTGGCCGGCAGGGGCAGGTTGCCCACCTCGGCCATGCCGGGATAGCCCCGCGGCCCGGCGTACTTGAGCACCAGCACGCAGGTCTCGTCCACGTCCAGCTTGGGGTCGTCCACGCGTGCCTTGAAGTCCTCGATGCTCTCGAACACCACCGCCCGCCCTTTGTGGCGCATCAGCTCCGGCGTGGCCGCGGAGGGCTTGATCACCGCCCCCGCCGGGCAGAGATTGCCTTGCAGCACGGCGATGCCCGCCGCGGGCCGGATCGGCTCGGCCAGGGCGCGGATCACCTCCCGGTTGTAGCAGGGGGCGTCGGCGATGTTCTCCGCCACCGTATTGCCGTTCACGGTGAGGGCATCACCGTGCAGCAGATCGCCCAGCTCCCTCATCACGGCGGGCAGCCCCCCGGCGTAATAGAAATCCTCCATCAGGTATTCCCCGGAGGGCTGCAGGTTCACCAGCAGCGGAATGTCGTGGCCCAGGACGTCGAAGTCGCCCAACTCCAGTTTTGTGCCGATGCGCCCGGCCAAGGCCAGCAGGTGCACCACCGCGTTGGTGGAGCCGCCGATGGCGCCGTTGACCCTTATCGCGTTCTCGAAGGCCTGGCGGGTCAGCACTTTGGACATTACGAGGTCCTCACGCACCATCTCCACGATGCGCCGCCCGGTCAGGTGGGCGTAGGTGTTGCGGCGCGCATCGGCCGCGGGTATGGCCGCCGCGCCGGGCAGGGTCATGCCCAGGGCCTCGGCCATGCTGGCCATGGTGGAAGCGGTGCCCATGGTCATGCAGTGCCCCTGGCTGCGGGACATGCCCGCCTCCGCGCTCATGAAATCCTCCAGGCTCATCCTGCCCCCGCGCACCTCCTCGCTGAAGCGCCACACGTCGGTGCCCGAGCCGATGTCCTGGCCGCGGAACTTGCCGTTCAGCATGGGGCCCCCGGTGAGCATGATGGCCGGCATGTCGCAGCTGGCCGCGCCCATCAGTTGCGCCGGCGTGGTCTTGTCGCAGCCGGAGAGCAGCACCACGCCGTCCAGGGGATTGGCGCGCAGGCTTTCTTCCACGTCCATGCTCATCAGGTTGCGGAAGAGCATGGTGGTGGGCCGCATCAGGGTCTCGCCCAGGGACATGGTGGGAAATTCGAGGGGAAAGCCCCCCGCCTCCCACACCCCGCGCTTCACCACCTCGGCCAGCCCCCGCAGGTGGGAGTTGCAGGGGGTCAGCTCCGACCAGGAATTGCAGATGCCGATCACCGGCCGCCCGTCGAACAGATCGTCGGGGCGGCCCTGGTTTTTCATCCAGGAGCGGTGCACGAACCCGTCCCGGTCGCTCTTGCCCCACCATGCGCC
>CBDUSX010000362.1:0-3208 GCA_965369935.1 uncultured bacterium | reverse complement strand
TGCGGCCCTTCCTTGACCAGGTTGCGGTTCCAGGCGGGAATTTCCACCACCAGATCTTTCGATCCGTCGGGGATGCATTGGCAGGCCAGGCGGGATTGCAGGGTCAGCCCCGGGGCTTCGTCCAGCATGTCCTCCTCGTCCTCGGAGGATTCGTTGCAGGAGTCCAGCCCCTCGCGCACGATGACGTGGCAGGTGGAGCAGGCGGCGAAGCCCCCACAGGCGTGGTCAAGGGCGATGTCGTGCTGGTCCGCCCAATCCAGGATGGAGCCGGGCTCGCCCTCGTGATGGGCCTCGGGGTCCACCCCGTTGACCTCGATGGTCTCGCCGCTGGGCTGAAAGGTGATCTTGAACGTCTTGGCTGGCACGGATTCCGTGGCTTTGGGTGCGGTAGGTTGTGAAGGCCGTTCGGTCATCGCTGCACGCAAGGCTCAATGGCAAACATGATTTTATACATGACAGGCCCCATTGTAACCGGCGTGGCTTATATCCGTCAAATTTTACCGTAATTAGCGCAGGCTCTCCCGCAGGCCGGCCAGAGCGTCAAACAGGGGTTCCATTTTTCAGCAAGGCCTCGCTCAGGCGCTCCACCTCGGCTTCCACCAGCCGATAGGGAACGTCGTTGATGCATTCCCGTCCGCAGCGCGGATAGACGCAATTGTCCTTGCAGCCCGGATCGTGGGCCACCGTTGCGTGCATGGGCATGCCGGGGGGCGTCCAGTTTTCCGGCTGGGCCTGTCCGAATACTCCCACAGTGGGGGTTCCCACGCCAATGGCCATGTGCCGCGGACCGTTGTCGTTGCCCACCAGCAGGTGGGCGCGCTCCAGCAACGCGGCGGTTTCCATCAACGATGCCACGGGATAGCTTCCCAACGCCTGATGCACCATTTCCAGCCGCACCGCATCCACGAAATGCTCTTCCTCCGGTCCCCGCAGCAACAGCACCTTGGCCCCGTAGCGTTCGATGAGCACGTCGGCCAGGCGGGCGAAGTGCTTCGCGGGCCAGACCTTGTAATCCCGCCGGGAGACCGGGGAGACGGCCACCAGAAAATCCCCTCGCCCCACCCCAAGCTGCGCAAGCAGTTCCCCGGCGTAGCGGCGGTCGGCCTCGCCCGGGAAGAGCTCCGGCAGCAGCGGGCCCGGCTCCACACCCAGGGGCGCCAGCAGGGCCATGTTGTGCGCGGCCGAGTAGGGCAGCTCGGGCATTTCCACGGGATTGGTATAGGCCCAGCGCCTGCCGCGGAAGGCGAACCCGATGCGGCACGGCGCGCCCACGACGCGGGTGATCTGGGCGCTGGTGGGATTGGAGAAGAAGTCCACCATTACGTCGTAGCGGGCCGCCCGCAGCCGCCGCGCCATGCCGAGCTTGGCCAGCAGCCCCCCCTTGTTCGGCCAGAGCAGCACCTCGTCAATGTGCGGATTTCCGTCCAGCACCTGGTCGGAAGGCGCCTCGGTGAGATAGGCGATGTGGGCTTCGGGCCGTGCCTGGCGCAGCGCCCGCAGCGCGGGCGTGGTCATCAGCACGTCGCCGATGCGGCGCAGTTGGGTGAGCAGAATGCGGTCAGCCATGGCACGGGCGGTATTGAGCCGGAGGCGGAGAGGACCCGCCTCAGCCGGGGATCATGTAATTCGGGTACACCGTGTACACGTGGCCGCATTCGTCGCACATCACGATCTCGAAGCGCGGCAGGCCGCCCGGGGCCTTCTGTTCGCTGGACGTGGCGGTGATGTGCTCCTTGCCCCTTACCTTGCAGGAGGGGCATTCGGTTTTAACAGCCATGGCATCTCCTCGGTTGCAGCAAAAATCGGGATTGGTCAATAGCCCCCGGGCCGCAGCAGCCAGCCCAGCGCGATCCCGCAGCCGAGCGCCAGCATCCCGAGCCCCAGGCGCCTCCGCTCCACGGCCCGCCCGCAGCCGGCGAGCCCCCAGCTGAGCAGCGCGAAGTCCCAGAGCACCCCCCAGCCCGCCTGGGGGCCTCCCCGGGAGGCCATCAGCGCGACAAAACCCAGCGGCGTGGCAATCTCCACCAGCAGGGTGCGGACGCCGATGGACGCCCCGCAGCGGCGGCAACGGCCCCGCAGCAGGAGCCAGGACAGCACGGGCAGGTTGTCGTACCAGGGAAGCCCCACGCCGCAGGAAAAGCAAAAGGAGCGCCGGGGCCGCAAGAGGCCCGGCCAGTCCGCGGGCCGCTCTCCCGTGGTGACGCCCGGCGGCACGGGAACGGCGGCGCCGCCGCGGGGCGGAGCGCGGTCAATCAACTGGTTGAGAAAGCTGCCCCAGACCCACCCGAACAGCGCGGCCGCGATCCACGGCCAGGCGCCCTCAACCCCCGGCCACCCGGTACCCAATTACCCAACCCCCGGCCGCACGGTTCCCGGCCGCTCAGTTCCCAACGACGTTGGGATGGTTGTGGAAATTCTCCAGCGCCCCCTTGGCGCCCTGAATCAGCATGGGAATGTCCCCCATGATGGAAACGGCCCGGTAGCCCTTGTCCACCAGCGCCTTGGCCTGCTCCCAGTTCCGCGAGACGCTGCCCAGCACGATCCCCTTGGCGTTGGCCACATCCTCCACCTTTTTGATGGCCGCCTGCACCTCCTGATGGGCCATGTCGCCCGTGTGGCCCAGATCCGCGGCCAGGTCGTTGGGCCCCACGAAGGCCACGTCAATGCCGGGCACGGAGAGAATTTCCTCCGCGTTTTCCACCGCCTCCCTGGTCTCGATTTGCAGGAACATGGCCACGTTGCCGTTGGCCTCCTTGATGTAGGTGGGGTCCTGCCCGAACCTGCTGGCCCGCACGCCCGCGATGCCCCGGAAGCCCTCGGGCGGATACTTGATGCTGCCCACCGCCGTGCGCGCCTCCTCCGCGCTCCTGATGGCCGGCACCATCACCCCCTCCGCGCCGATGTCCAGCACGCGCTTCACCACCACCGGGTCGTTCCACTGCACCCTCACGATGACCGTGGTGTCCCCCGCGGCGTTGATGGCCTGCAACTGGCTGAGCAGGGTCTGGTAGTCCCCCGCGCCGTGCTCCATGTCCACCAGCAGCCAGTCGAAGCCCACCATGCCCATGATTTCCGCTCCGATGGGATTGCACATGCTCACCCAGGAGCCGGCGGCGTATTTTCCCTGCCCCAGCAAAGTTTTCAATCGGTTCGGTTTCATGGCGTCGCGTTCCGTTAAGTCAAACAGCCGCGGGAAAGCGCCTTCCCG
>CBDUSX010000361.1:0-3215 GCA_965369935.1 uncultured bacterium | reverse complement strand
TAGCCGGGCCGGTCGCCGGAGATGGTGACGCGGTGCATTTCGCGGCGGTGGCCGTGGTAGTCGTTCAGGGCGTAGTGCTGCACGCAGCGGTTGTCCCAGAAGGCCACCGAGCCGGGCTCCCAGCGGAAGCGGCAGGTGAAGGATTCGCTGGTGGCGTGGCGGAACAGGAATTTCAGCAGGGGGGCGCTTTCCTCACGGGTCATGTTTTCGATGTGCTCGGTGTAGGTGCCGTTGATGAACAGGCATTTGCGCCCGGTCTCCGGGTGCTTGCGCACCACCGGGTGCAGCATCACTTCACTGGCCTTATCGTCCGGGTGGATGGTGATGGATTTCGTGTAACCCTGCGCGCTCTGGATGGATTTGGCCGCCCGGCCGTCAGGGCCATAGGCGCCCGCGGCGCAGTGGGCGGCGCGCAGGCCGTCCAGCATGCGCTTCATGCCTTCGGACAGGGCCTCGTAGGCCAGATACTGGTTGGCGAACAGGGTGTCCCCGCCGTGGGGCGGCACCTCCCTCCCGTAAAGCACCGAGCCCAGGGCCGGGCGCTCCTGATAGGAGACGTCCGTGTGCCAGCGCCCGCCGAAGTTGTAGCCGTCGTCCCCGGCGTCCTTGATGATGGCGATCACCTCGGGATGCTCGGGCAGGCCGTCCACGAAGTCGTGGAGGTCCAGCTCTCCGAAGTGCCGGGCAAAGGTGATCTGGCGCTCGGGCGTGAGGTCCTGCCCCCGGAAGAAAATCACCTGATGTTCCAGAAAAGCCCGCCGAATTTCCTCCATGCAGTCGCCGCCGAGATCGTGCGCCAGATTCACCCCGCCGATTTCCGCGCCCAGGGCGCCGGTGATGGGGGAAACTTCAATGTGCTGGTATGCCATCGTCTGCTCCGGCCGGTTGTGGGGCGTCGTTCGAATATGAAATGAAATAGGAACCGCGCCCACTATACGGCGAAAGGGGTTTGCTTGTCGAGCGCCGGGCACCCGCGGGTGCAAGGCAGGCAATGGTTGCGGACCCCGTTTGTCCAGGTGTCGCATTGACGCAATTCAACCTTGTGCGGCGAACCGTCGTATATTATAGGGGGAGAGAAAAGATTAACCATTTCAGTGCAAAAGTGGTGCGGAATGGCCGCCTGCCACGCGGTGCCCGGCGCAGGGACGAACGGTATTGCTCCGGGCAAAGGAAAATAGACCAGTGAACGATTCCCGCAAGACCAAGGCCCAACTGATCTCCGAATTGGAGGCGTTGCGCGGCCGCGTGGCCACCCTGGAAAAAGCCTCCGGCGTAGAGGAGAAGGATGCCCCCGCCGGGCGGGAATTCGTGGCGGCTGGCACGGAAGTTACCGGGCAGGCGGATAGAAAAGGCGGCGGCGAAGGGAAAGACATCCTGTTCGAGTGGATACTGGAGAACATCCCCCTGGGCTTGACGGTGGTGGACAAGGATCTCAACATCGTGGCCCACAATGCCCATCATCTGAAAATGTACGAGCTCCCCAAGCAGTTCTGGGCCATCGGAACTTCGCTCGTGGATATCTTCCGCTACAATGCAGAACGCGGCGAATACGGCCCGGGCGACGTGGAGGAAAAAGTGCGGGAGCGCGTGGCCCTGGCCGGGAAATTCCTGCCCCATCAGTTCGAACGCGTACGGCCGGACGGCACCGTGCTGGAAATTACGGGCAGCCCCCTGCCTGGCGGGGGCTTCGTCTCCATCACCGCTGACATCACCGAGCGCAAGCAGGCCGAAGAGGAGGTGCGGGCCGGCCAGCGGCTGCTGCAAACCGTCTTCGATACGATTCCCCAATGGGTATTCGTGAAGGACCGGCAGAGCCGCTACCTCATGGTCAACAGCGCCTTGCTGGAAAGCTACGGATTGAAGGACGAGGAATTCAGGGGGGCCAGATACCGGGAAATCGATGAAAACCTGGTCGAGGAAGAGGTGCGCATGTTCGAGGAGACGGATCGCCGGGTGATGGAACTCGGCGAGCGCCAGGACGTGCCCGAGCACACGGTTTCCCTGCCCAATGGGGAAACGCGCATCCGGCACTTGGTCAAGCTGCCCTTGCGAGACGAAGGCGGGGAGATCGTGGGGGTGGTGGGCGTCTCGGAAGACATCACCGAGCGCAAGCAGGCCGAGGAGGGGCTCCGGAACAGCGAGAGACGCTTTCGCACTGTCGCGCAGGCGGCGCCAGTTCCCGTGTTGATAACCAGAAAATCTGACAGCAGAATCCTTTACGCCAACGAGTCCTTCAAGGATGTGTTTGCGGTTAAGGGCGATCCTGCCGGACGGGAGAGCACCGCCTTTTACTGGGATCCGGCTGACCGCGAGCGGCTTTTGCAGAACCTCGGGGAAAGCGGCCGCTATTATGAATCCGTACGGGCATTCAAGAAAGACAATGGGGAAAAGTTCTGGGGCATTGTGTCCAATCTGGAAATGGACTTCGAGGGCGAGGAGGCGCTGCTGGTCAGTGTGGTGGACGTCACCGAGCGCAGGCGCGCCGAGGAGGAACTGCGGAAAAGCGAGAGGAATCTGGCCGAGGCCCAGCGGATCGCGCGCCTGGGAAGCTGGGAACGGGACATCGCCACTGGAGCCTCGAAATGGTCCGAAGAACTGTACAGGATTTACGGGCTTCAGCCGCAGGAGTTTACACCTTCCCACGAGTCGTTCATTGAGCTGGTTCATCCCGATGACCGGGACAAGGTACGCCAAGCCGCCAGGGACGCGATCGAAGACGACATCCCGTTGGATATGGAGTGCCGGATAGTGAGACCCGACGGGAAAGAGATGGCCATTCAAGTACGGGCGAACGTGATTCGGGAAGAAGATGGGACGCCGCTGCGTATTGTTGGAACCGCGCTCGATATTACCGAGCGCAGGCGCGCCGACGAGGAACTGCGGAAAAGCGAGGAGGAGTTCCGTCTGCTGGTCGAGACGACCCATGCCATCAACTGGGTCATGGATTTGGCCACGATGAAATTCACCTATGTCGGCCCTCAGGTCGAACGAATCACGGGTTACGCCCCGGAGGAATGGGTGGATTTTGAATTCTGGGCCGGCATAATTCACCCGGAGGACCGGGATTGGGCGGTACGATTCTGCAAAGCCGCCACGGCGCGTTCCGAGGCCCATGATTTTGAATACCGCGTCGTTGCGAAGGATGGCCGTGTCGTCTGGCTGCACGACATGGTGACGGTGGAGTCAGGCCCGCAAGGCCCAACGACCCTTCGCGG
>CBDUSX010000360.1:0-3224 GCA_965369935.1 uncultured bacterium | reverse complement strand
CTAATCGAAGCGGATCACCGAGCGGGCCACCTTGTTGCCCGCGCGCATGTCGTCCAACCCCTTGTTGACCTGCTCCAGGGTCAGCTCCTGGCTCACCAGTTCGTCCAGCTTCATCTTGCCGTCCTGGTACAGCCCCACCAGCTTGTTGATGTCGTACTGAAATTGCGCGTTGCCGAACAGGGTGCCCTTGACCGTCTTGGCGAACAGGGGCAGCACGAAGGGCGATACGGGAATGCTCGGCACGTCCATGGCGCCCACCCCCACCACCACGGTGGTGCCGCCCTTGCACGTGGCGTTGAAGGCGATGGCCA
The DNA here is from genome assembly GCA_965369935.1 of uncultured bacterium. Lineage (GTDB taxonomy): Bacteria > SAR324 > SAR324 > SAR324 > JACQKK01 > JAPUIH01. Next base: position 2,913 of record CBDUSX010000360.1, on the reverse strand, counting down.
CGGTCTCGTCCGTGTTTTCGCCCACCAGTTCGAAGGCGTAGTCGGTGCCCACGCCCTCGGTGATTTCCTGAATCTGCCCCACCACCGCCAGCACGTCGTGGTCGGACTTGATGGTGTGGGTGGCGCCGAACTGCTTGGCCAGCACCAGCTTCTCCTCGTGCACGTCCACCGCGATGATTTTCGAGGCGCCGCTCAGGGCGCAGGCCTGGATGGTGTTCAGCCCCAGGCCGCCCGCGCCCACCACCGTCACCGTGTCCCCCGGCCCCACCTGGACCGTGCGCCAGGCCGCGCCGAAGCCGGTGGTGGCCCCGCAGCCCAGCAGGCACACCTTGTCCAGGGGCACGTCCTCGGCCACCTTGACCGCGGAGAGTTCGGGCACCACGGTGTATTCGGCGAAGGTGGAGATGAACAGCCAGTGGTTGAGCTCCTCGCCCTTTCCGTTTTTCATGCGCACCGTGCCGTCCAGCATTTTGCCGCTCAGCAGCAGCGCCCCCAGATCGCACAAATTTGGCTTGCCCCGGTGGCACCATTGGCAATGGCCGCACGACGGCAGGAAGGTCAGGATCACGTGATCCCCCGGGGCGAAGCGGGTCACGCCCTCGCCCACCTGTTCCACCACCCCCGCCCCCTCATGGCCCAGCACGATGGGCAGGGGGATGGGCCAGTCCATGTTATGGGCGTGCAGGTCCGAATGGCAGATGCCCGTGGCGGCCAGCTTGACCAGCATTTCCCCCGCGCCGGGCGGATCGAGCTCGATCTCCTCCACCACCAGGGGCGCCTTGGCCTCGTACATCACTGCCGCTTTGGTTTTCATCTCCCCCTCCTGGTGTATCTGGTTTCGATTTTAAAACACCGCGATTCGCCCTGCCCAATGCCGGCATGGCCGGCCGCGGCGGAGCGTATGGCATCGCCGGTCTCCGCCTCAATCCATCGGCTCGTAGGGAAACAGGTCGGTGGTCACCTGGGGCGGGGTGAAATAGGGGGAGAGGGCCTGCATGGCCTTGTCCCCGATTTCCTCCGGCGTCCAGCCGCCCGAATGGTGCACCGAGCGCAGGGGCTGGGGGAAACCGAACACGATGATTTCCCCGGCCCGCACGCCGAAGACCTGCCCTGTCACGTCCTGGCCCCTGTCCGAGCACAGGTAGACCACCAGGGCGGCGATGAACTCGGGCTTCATCTTCTTGATTTTCTCCACCCTCTCCTCCGCCGCCTTGTCCGTGACGGGGATGGAGGCGGTCATGCGCGTCCAGGCGAAGGGCGCGATGGCGTTCACGGTGACGTTCTTGGATTGCGACTCCATGGCCAGGATGCGCGTGAAGGCCACGATGCCCAGCTTGGCCGCGCCGTAGTTGGTCTGGCCCATGTTGCCGATCAGCCCGGAGGTGGAGGTGAAGTTGATGATGCGCCCGGATTCCTGCTCCCGGAACACGTTGATTGCCGCGCGGCACATATTGAAGTGGCCACCCAGATGCACGTCCTGCACCGTCTGCCAGTCTTCCGGCGACATCTTGTGCAGCATGCGGTCGCGCAGCACGCCGGCGTTGTTGACCACGATGTCCAGCCGCCCGTATGTGTTCAGCGCGGTGTTGACCATGTTCGTCGTGCCCTCGAAGCTGGCCACCGAGTCGAAGTTGGGGGTGGCTTCGCCGCCGGCCTGCTTGATGGCGTCCGCCACCTCTTCGGCGGGCCCCTTGTCGCCCCCCTCCCCGGTTTGGGCGACGCCCGGGTCGTTCACGACCACTTTCGCGCCGTGCTGGGCCATCATCTCCGCCATGGCGCGCCCGATGCCCCGCCCCGAGCCGGTGACGACGGCGACTTTTCCTTCCAGCAGCTGTGCATCTTTCTTCGCCATCTTTGAAAATGCTCCCACATGGTGTATTGGGTTGATCTGCAAGATTCCGCGCGATCTTCTCTCTAACGAATTAGCCGTGAATTGGAAAGGGCAAAGCCCCGCTCCAGGCGCGGCCCTCACCGGGAAAATCCGGGCCACGGCCGCCCGGCGCTCCCCACAATGCATTCCCAACAACCAGGAGAATTCCGCATGGCGGACATCAAAACCATCGGCGTGCTGGGGGCGGGGCAGATGGGCAACGGAATCGCCCACGTCGCGGCCCAGAACGGCTACGACGTTATTTTGCAGGACATCTCCGCCGACGCCCTGGCCCGCGCCCGGGAGACCATGGCGGCCAACATGAGCCGGGAGGTGAAACGGGAGAAAATCAGCGAACAGGACAAGGAGGAGGCCCTGGCCCGCATCAGCACCACCGGCGAGCTGGCCGGGCTGGGCGCGGCGGAGTTGGTGATCGAAGCGGCCACGGAGGATGAGGCGCTCAAGGCGGAGATATACGGGCAACTGGTCCCGCACCTGAAGGAGGGCATGATCCTCGCCTCCAACACCTCCTCCATTTCCATCACCAAGCTGGCCGCGGGCCTGCCGGATCCGGCCCGGTTCATCGGCATGCATTTTTTCAATCCCGTGCCCATGATGCCGCTGGTGGAACTGATCCGCGGCATGGCCACCTCCGACGAGACTTACGAGGCCGCGCGCCAGGTGGCCGAGCGGATGCAAAAGACGCCGGTGCAGTGCAAGGATTCCGCCGGGTTCATCGCCAACCGCATCGCCATCCCCATGCTCAACGAGGCCGTGTTCGCCCTGCAGGAAGGGGTGGGCAGCGTGGAGGACATTGACACGGCACTGAAGCTGGGGCTGGCCCATCCCATGGGCCCGCTCACCCTGGCCGACTACATCGGGCTGGACACCTTCCTGGCGGTGATGCGCGTGCTCTACAAGGAGTTCGGCGACCCCAAGTACCGCCCCTGCCCGCTGCTGGTGAAGCTGGTGGAGGCCGGCTGGCTGGGCGTCAAGTCCGGGCGCGGCTTTTACGATTATTCCCAGAAACCTCCCGTGCCGAA
>CBDUSX010000359.1:0-3237 GCA_965369935.1 uncultured bacterium | reverse complement strand
GACCCGATTCTGAAATTATCCTCGATTTAATCTAGACTCAACGGCGGTTTCGCTGCTTGCGGCCCATGGGCGGAGGACGGCCCGGGGGGTTGAGCCAATGCGGGGAAAAGGCGGTGATCAAGGTTTACGAGAATTTCCGGGCGGTGTTCTACACGCCTTTTTACCTGGCTCATGCCCTGGGCGCCTATGAGGCGGAGGGCCTGGACGTGCTGATGGCCACCGCGCCCACCCCCGCCGGTTCGGTGCGCGCGCTGTTGCAAGGCAAGGTGGAGGCGGCCTGGGGCGGCCCCATGCGGGTGTTGCACCATTACGATCAGGACCCGGAGTGCGGCCTGGTCTGTTTCTGCGAGGTGGTCACCCGCGACCCGTTTTATCTGGTGGGGCGCAAGCCCAAGCCCGGGGAATTCCGGCTCACCGGCCTTCACGAGTACAAGCTGGCCACGGTGAGCGAGGTGCCCACTCCCTGGCTGTGCCTGCAGGAGACCTTGCGCCGGGAGGGGGCGGACCCGGAAGGGTTGGAGCGCGTGACGGACCGTACCATGGCCGAAAACGCCGATGCGCTGCGTGCGGGCGATCTGGACGTGATCCAGGTGTTCGAGCCCTACGTGGAACTGCTGGTGGGCGAGGGCGCGGGCCACGTCTGGTACGAGGCGGCCAAGGGCGGGCGCACGGCCTACACTTCTTTTTATACCACGCGGGCAAACCTGGCGGCCCACGGCCCCGCGTTTCTGGGCATGACGAGGGCCATGTACCGCACCATGCGCTGGATCGCATCCCGCGGCGCCCCCGAGGTGGCCGAGGCGGTGGAGGAGTTTTTCCCCGACATCCTTCCGGAAGTGCTCTCCGGGGCGATCGGCCGTTACATGAAAAACGGCGTGTGGGGCGAAGACCCCGTCCTGTCGAAGGAAGGGTTCCAGCGCCTGAAGAGCGGGCTGCTCTCCGGCGGATTCATCTCCCTGGACGTGGCCTACGAGGACTGTGTGTCCACGCGCTTCGCCAATCAGGTGGTGCAGGAGAACCCGCCGCCCCTTTAGTCCGGAACGGCAATAGAGCCCGGCACGGCGATATAGCCCGGCACGGCAAACCCAATTCCCCAGCGGAGGCAGCGTATGAGCAGGATTCCCGAAGCAGACCCAAACCAGATGGAAGAAGACCAGCGCGCGGTGCACGATGAAATCGTCAACGGCCCCCACGGCCGCATTGCCGGGCCCTTTCACGCCTGGCTAAACAGCCCGGAACTGGCGCGGCGCATCCGCGCCCTGAGCGAGTTTCTGCGCTTCAAGGCTTCGCCGCCGGCCCGCCTTTCCGAGCTGGCGATCCTGATGGCCGGGCGCTTTTGGAAGGCGGAGTTCGAATATTACGCCCATGCGCGGCTGGCCCGGGAGGCGGGGCTGGACGATGAGATCATCTCGGCCATCGCGGAAAACCGGCGGCCGGTCTTTGCGAACGCGGATGAGGAGATCGTCTATCAGTTGTTCCAGGAACTCTACGAGACCCGCCGTGTGAGCGAGGCCAGCTATCAGCGCGCGGTGGAGGCGTTCGGGCTGCGGACGGTGGTGGAACTGGTGGCGACGGCGGGCTATTACGGCATGGTCTCCATGACCCTGAACGCCTTCGAGGTGGGGCTTCCTCCAGGGGCGGAGCCGCCCTTCAAGGATTGAGCGCTAGGGCCGCTATGGCTTGGGGGGATGCGCTCCGGGGTCCCGGCGGCGGGCGCCATGCGCGGCTTCCCGCAGTGGACTTGCCTTCCGCGGTCGAGTCAGTGCGGGCGGGGGTTCTAGTTTTCCACAAATGGCGTCATATACTGCTTCAGCTTCTGGCGCGCATTGAACAGGGCGGACTTGATCGTCCCGGTGGAGCAATCGTAGACTTCGGCGATTTCGTTGTAGGTGAAGCCCTCGATGTCCTTGAGGATGATGTATGAGCGCAGCCGCGCGGGCAGCTTGGCCATGGCCCCGGCCAGGACTTCGCTGAGCTCCTTGGTCAGCAGCCGCTCCTGGGGACAGAAGGTTTCGTCGGGGATTTCGTGCTCCAGTTCGCCGTCGGAGAATTCGCCGAAGTCCGTCTGGGTAAGCGTCACCTCGGAGATACGGCGCCGGCGCTTGCGCATGTGGTCAATACAGCAATTGACGGTGACCCGGTAGAGCCAGGTGTAGAAGGAATAGGTGTGTTCATAGGAGTCCAGCTTCCTGAACACCTTGAGAAACACTTCCTGGGTCAGATCGGCGCACTCCGCCTCGTCGTCCACAATGCGCCGGCAATGGTGGTAGACCCGCGAGCCGTATTTCATCAGCAGCACGTTGAAGGAATCGTGATTCCCAAGCTTGTAGGAGTTGATCAAGTCGGAGTCGTTCGCCTGATCGGCTGAAACCACCGCACCGTTCAGTGGATAGTAATCGCTCTTCGCAAAACCCCTCTGCATCTTAAAACCCTCCGGCTTCGGAATCAGTTCCACGCGCTTTCTCGGAGCCGAGTGGAAAATTAAACTCTCCCCTTGGAGAGAATGCTCAGTTGATCGCGAATCGGTTTGCCCCGGATGTCGTCTAGCGCCAGATCGCCCTTCCGGTCCAGCGGCGGCCGGGTGCGCGCCGGCTGCGCCTCACCGGATAAATTTCTCAAGTCATGCGAGGTGGACGCCATCGGCCGGGCCGGAAACTTCAGCATGCTCCCGGTCCGCAGCCGGCTGTTTTTTTTTGATGATCCCTTCTACCTGCTCGATCAGGGTAAGCGGGTCCAATGGCTTTTCGTAGTAGTCCGCGCAGTCCCGGCGGCTCAGTTCCTCCACCAGCTCGTTGTCCGCAAAGCCCGTGATGATCAGGGTGGGAATCGTGATTTGCTGGCGCTTGAGTTCGTCAATCAGTTCCAGCCCCGTCAGGTGGGGCATCTTGAAATCCGTAATGAGCAGATCGAAGGGGTTGGCGCTCCGGTTGGCGGTCACGATCTTGTTGATCGCGTCAACGCTGTCCGACGTTCCGACCACCTTGTATCCGGCCATTGTCAGGGCCAGTTCGACCGACATCCGTGCCGAGTCCTCGTCATCCACGACCAGTATTTGCTTGGGCATCTCTTGCTTCCTGTCATTCAGCTTGGGGTGTGTAGCGGTTCTCACGGTGCAATGGACGCACCACCGCGGTATTTATTCATTAATTGATTATAATTACACACGAAAACAGGGAATTTGAGGAGGCCCGAAGCACGCAAAGGGGTGCCCGGTTTTGTGCGCGGTTCCGTGGCCGG
>CBDUSX010000358.1:0-3245 GCA_965369935.1 uncultured bacterium | reverse complement strand
GACCCCAATTACAAATGGTACATCCTGCAGACCTATTCCGGCTTCGAACACCGGGTGGAAAAGACGGTGCACGAAAAGCTGCGGGTGGATAAGCTGGAAGAGTTCGTGGAAGAGATCTTCGTGCCGGGCGAGGACGTGGAGCGCGTGAAGAACGGCAAGAAGCGCAAGACCCACGTCATTTACTACCCGGGCTACGTGCTGATCAAGATGAAGCTCACCGACGAGTTGTGGCACCTGCTGATGAACATCCCGCGGGTGTCCGGTTTTGTGGGCAGCAACAACCGCGAACCCCGCCCCCTGGAAGAAGAGGAACTGGGCGCCATCCGCTCCCAGATGAACCAGGGCATGCGCCAGGCGGTGATGAAGGAGGAATTCGAAATCGGCCAGCAGGTGGTGGTGATTGACGGGCCCTTCGCCAACTTCAGCGGCAAGATTGACGAGGTCAATACGGAGAAGAGCAAGCTGCGGGTGCTGATCAGCATTCTAGGACGCCCCACGCCGGTGGAACTGGACTTCGACAAGGTGAAGGACAACCCGGAAACCGCCTGACCGCCTTAAGGGGGACACTCAAAGATAAGGTTGACAAATACGCGTTATGGCAAAGAAGGTAAGATCATTCATCAAGCTCCAGATCCCAGCGGGCAAGGCCACCCCTTCGCCCCCGGTGGGGCCGGCCCTGGGCCAGCACGGGGTGAACATCATGGAGTTCTGCAAGAGCTTCAACGCGGCGACGCAGAACCAGGACGACCTGATCATCCCGGTGGTGATTACGGTGTATCAGGACCGCTCCTTCACCTACATCACCAAAACCCCGCCCGCGGCGGTGTTGATCAAAAAGGAGATCAACCTGGAAAAGGGCGCGGCGGAACCGAACAAGGAACCGGTGGGGCAGATCACCTATTCCGAACTGGAAAAGATCGCCCTCATCAAAATGCCCGACCTGAACTGCTACGACGTGGAGGCCGCGAAACGCATCGTGGCCGGCACGGCGCGCAGCATGGGCGTGGAAGTTGTGGAAAAGAGGACTGAGATACAACATGAGCAAACCGACGAAACGACAGAAATCGGCCAGGGAACTGATTGACAGGGAAAAGCGCTACGCGCTCGGCGAGGCCATTGACCTGCTCAAGCAGTGCGCGGCCCCCAAATTCGACGAGAGCGTGGACATGGCCATCCGGCTCGGGGTGGACCCCCGCAAGGCCGACCAGATGATCCGCGGCTTCTGCGAGTTGCCCCACGGCACCGGCAAATCGGTGCGGGTGCTGGTGCTGGCCACGGGGGAAAAGCTCGCCGAGGCCAAGGACGCCGGGGCGGACCACTACGGCGGCGAGGAGTTGGTCGAGAAAATCCAGGGCGGCTGGCTGGAGTTCGACCGGGTGGTGGCCACGCCGGACATGATGGCCCAGGTGGGCAAAGTGGGCAAAATCCTCGGGCCGCGCGGCCTGATGCCCAACCCCAAGGTGGGCACGGTGACCTTCGACGTCAAGAAGGTGGTCTCCACCATCAAGGCCGGGCAGGTGGAATTCCGGGTGGACAAGGCGGGCGTCCTCCACGTTCCGGTGGGGCGGATGTCCTTCGACAACAAGAAGCTGGAAGAAAACGTGCAGGCCCTGGTGGACACGGTCAGGCGCATGCGGCCCGCATCGGCCAAGGGCACCTACATGATGGGCATCACCCTCAGCCCCACCATGGGGCCGGGCATCTCCCTGGACCCGGCGGGTTTCAGCGGCTGAGCCCCGGGAGTTGATTTTTACAATCCGGATTTACAATCCAGGCAAGGAGTCCTGAACGACAAAAACGAGAATCAACCGACAACTCCCGGTGTCAAAGACCGCAGGGGCAACACGGGTTGCTTAATCGCGAGAAACCCTGCCGAGACATTGGAGAACGGGAAGTCCTGGATCAGATACTTTCATCTGTCCACGGGACTCCGCATCCCCCCTTTGCCGCCCGCTCCGGACGGCCTGAGATGTTTCCCCCTTCTCTTAAACAGCTCGGCAAATAAATGCCCGCATCAGGCGGCCCCGGCATTAAGGCCCGGCAGCGCGGCGGAAAGCCGGCGGAATTCAACGGCGCCCCGGCATGATTCTCCCAATCAGGAGCGAGGACATTGAAACGGACGGAGAAGGAAGAACTGGTCGGCGTGCTGACCGACATTTTCAGCAACTCCCAGGTGGGCTTTCTGGCGGACTACCGGGGGCTGTCCGTGGCGGACGTGACCGATCTCAGGCGGCGCCTGAACGAGGCTTCCACGGGCATGCGTGTCTTGAAGAACCGCATCGCCAAGATCGCCATCAAGGACACCCCCTTCGAGTCCATGGCGGAACTGCTCACCGAGCCGCGGGCGTTCATCTACGCGCAGGACCCGGTGCAGCCCGCCAAGGTGCTGACCACCTACGAGAGGGAGAACGACAAGCTGTCCGTCCTGCGGGGGCTGCTGGTGACCAAGACCGGTGGGACGACGCTGGACCCGGCCCAAATCAGGTCCCTGGGGAATCTGCCCTCCCGGGAGGAATTGCTGGCGCAGTTGATGTCCGTGATGAACGGGCCGCTGGTGGGCCTGGTCAGCGCCATGAATGACGTACCCGGCAAGTTCCTGCGCACCCTGGCCGCCGTGGGCCGGCAGAAAGAATCATCCTGAAGTTAAATGTGAACAGCGGCGGGGGCTGTGGCCCCCAACACCCCGCGGGAAGCGGCGCCCCCTGCGCCGCACGAGTTTTTGTAGAGTGAACGGCAATATCAATCTCTTTGCATGAGGAAGGTTGCAATGGCTGAAACGACGAAAGAACAGGTGATCGAGTTCATCTCCAACATGTCGGTGCTGGAATTGTCCGAGATGGTGAAGGAAATGGAGGAAAAGTTCGGCGTCAGCGCCGCCGTGGCGGTGGCCGCCGCGCCTGCCGCCGGCGCCGCGGCCGGAGGCGCACCCGCGGCCGACGAGGAGCAAACCTCCTTCACCGTCGTGCTGGCCTCCATCGGCGACAAGAAAATTAACGTCATCAAGGAAGTGCGCGCCATGACGGGCCTGGGCCTGAAGGAGGCCAAGGACTTCGTGGAAGGCGCGCCCAGCAACGTCAAGGAAGGCGTCAGCAAGGAAGAGGCGGAGGAACTCAAGAAAAAGCTGGAAGAAACCGGCGCCTCGGTGGAAATCAAGTAGCCGGATTTCCCCTCAGCAGACGGGATTTCCGCAACCGCGGCCGGCGGCCGAGTCTGCCGCATGCAGCCCTGGTGCCTGCGATCCTCAG
>CBDUSX010000357.1:0-3257 GCA_965369935.1 uncultured bacterium | reverse complement strand
AGTTCCGGATGGAAGGTGGTGGTGAGGTGGCGGCCGTGTTGCAGGGCCACGGGCTGGCCCTCGAATTCGGCCAGCACCCGTACGTCCTTGTCCCAGGCCACAATCTGCGGTGCGCGGATGAATACGGCTTCCTGCGTCAGGGGCGCCTGGCCGGGCAGTTTCAGCTCCAGTTCGGTGATGAAGCTTTCCGTCTGGCGGCCATAGGCGTTGCGCCTGACCGTGATTGGCATCACGCCCAGGCTCTCCTGGGAGGGGCTTTCCACCTCCCGCGCCATCAGGATTGAGCCCGCGCAGACCCCCCACAGGGGCCGCCGGCCGGCGAAATCCAGCAGGGGCTCCCGCAGCCGGTAGTCTTCGATCAGCTTGAGGAAGGTGGTGCTTTCCCCGCCGGGGACGATCAGCCCCGCGCAGGCGGCCAGTTCCTCCCCCGTGCGCACCAACGCCTCCTCCACGCCGATGGCGCGCAGCTTCCCGCGGTGGGGCTCCACCGCGCCCTGCAGGGCCAGAATGCCGATGCGCATGCCTACCAGCCCCGCCCCGCCAGACGCTGATCCTCGGGGATTTCGTTGCGGGCTATACCCGACATGGCCGCGCCCAGCCCCTTGGAGACTTCCAGCAACTCCGCCGGCTTGTCGTAGAAGGTGGTGGCCTTCACAATGGCGTGGGCCCGCTTTGCCGGATCGTCGGACTTGAAAATGCCCGAGCCCACGAACACCGACTGCGCCCCGAGTTGCATCATCAGGGAGGCATCGGCCGGGGTGGCGATTCCCCCGGCGGAAAACAGGGGCACGGGCAGCTCGCCGTGCTCGTGGACGTAGCGCACCAACTCGTAGGGCGCCTGCAGGTTCTTGGCCTCGGACATCAGTTCCATTTCACTCATCTGGGCGATCTTGCGCATCTCACCGATGATGGAGCGCATGTGGCGCACCGCTTCCACGATGTCCCCGGTGCCGGCCTCGCCCTTGGAGCGGATCAGGCACGCGCCCTCGCCGATGCGGCGCAGGGCCTCGCCCAGGTTGGTGGCGCCGCAGACGAAGGGCACCTTGAAAGCGAACTTGTCCACGTGATTGGCCTCATCGGCGGGGGTGAGCACCTCGCTCTCGTCAATGTAATCCACCCCCATCTCCTGCAGGATCTGGGATTCGGCGAAATGGCCGATGCGGCACTTGGCCATCACGGGAATGCTGACCGTCTTGATGATCTCCTCGATCATGGACGGGTCGGACATGCGGGCCACGCCGCCGTCGCGCCGGATGTCCGACGGAACGCGTTCCAGGGCCATCACGGCAACCGCCCCCGCGTCCTCCGCGATTTTTGCGTGTTCGGCGTTGACCACGTCCATAATCACGCCGCCTTTCAGCATCTCGGCCAGGCCCGTTTTCAGGCGCAGGCCAGCGCCGTTTCTGTCTCCGTTGTCCGCCATGATGTGCTCCTCATAAGCAGGTTTTCATTATTTTTAATTGCGGCGCCCGCGCTACGAGCGCTGCGCCTCTGTTCACCAATTAATTCATTACATTCCAGCGACTTAAGACCCCAACGGTTTGCCATACGCGCCTAAGCGGCCGCACGGATTCGCGGTTAATGCGTGGCCTGGTACTCGCGTTCCACCAAAGTGGGCGTGGGCCGGCGCAGCAGTTGCTTCAACTCTTCCCCCAGCAGGCTGATGCCCCTGGCCAGCCGTTCCTCCGATTCGCTGGCCACGCACAGGCGCAGCCCGTTGCGCCCGCCCGGGAAGGGGTGGAACAGGGAGCCGGGGCTGACCAGCACCCCTTTTTGCCGCAGTTGCTGATAGAGCATGTCCGTATCCACGTGGCGCGGCAGATCCACCCAGATGAACAGGCCGCCGCCGGGCCGGGTGAAGGGCGCCTCCTCCGGCAAGGCGGCTTCCAGCATTTCCGAAACCCTGGCGATGCGCTCCTGATAGAAGCGCCGCACGTTGCTGACGTGTTCGTCGAAATAGCCCCGCTCCAGAAACTCCGCGATGGCCCCCTGCAAAATCAGGGAATGGGACAGGTCGGTCATCTCCTTCAGTTCGGTCAGCCGGCGCACCACGGCCGCCGGACCCATCAGGTATCCCACCCGCAGGGCCGGCACCAGGGTTTTGGAAAAGGTGTTGAGGTAGATCACCCGATGCGACCGGTCCAGCGCGGTCAGGGCCGGCCGCGGCTCGGGATGCAACTCTGTGTAGTAGGCGTCCTCGATCAGCATGCTGCCCGCCCGGTAAACGTGCTGCAACAGTCCCTGCTTCTCCTCCAGGGAGTAGGAGTGGGTGGTGGGGTTCTGGAAATTGGGCACCGCATAGAACAGCTTGGGCGAGGGCTGAAAGCTGAAGCCCTCCAGGGCCTGAAAGGACACGCCCCCCGGCCCCACCGTATAGGGGATCAGGCGCGCGCCGCTGGCCGTGAACATCTTGAGGGCAATGGCGTAGGTGGGGGATTCCACCACCACCCCGTCTCCCGCCTCCAGGAACGCCCGCGACAGCAGGTCAATTCCCTGCTGGCTGCCGCTGGTGATCAGAATCTGGCCAGGATCGGCCTCGATATTCAGGGCGCGCAGCCGCGCGACGATCTGCTCCCGCAGGGGCAAATAGCCCGCCGGCGCGCCATAGTTGAGCAAGTGCTTGCCGGAGCGCCGCAGCACGGTGTTGAGACAGTTGCGGAACTGCTCCAGCACGAACAAATCCGTGTTCGGCCGCAGCTGAAAAAGATTGATGGCCCCGCCGTCTTCCTGCTGCAGGAACGGCGCCTTGCCCGTCTTGGTCAAAAATCCGCTCAGGCGGCTGGCGAATCTCAGCTCCCAGTCCTCCTCGCTGAACAGGGCCGGCCGCTCCTCCGGGCCGGGGTGGGCTTCCGCACCGCCCGCCGCGGTTCCGTCCCCCCCGGCCTCGCGCGCCGCCGCGGAGAATTCGGGTAGCGGGTGGGCGGCGAAGCTGCCGCCGCCGTAACGGGTGACGAGGTAGCCCTTCTCCGCCAACTCCTTGTAGGCGTGGGCCACCGTGTTGCGGTTGACCCCCATTTGTTCGGCCTGGGCGCGGATGGAGGGCAGCCGTGCCCCGGCGGCCAACTCGCCCCGGGTGATGGAAGCGATCACGTCGGAGACAATGCCGTCCGCAAGGCTTTGCTTGTTGCCGGGGGAGTTCATGCCGTGGCGCCCTCCTCCAGGCGGGCCAGCACCTGAGCGGCCACCGCCCGGTCCTGCCCCTCGTTGCGGGTCTCCAGTTCCGCGGCGATCCGCCTGCGCACCTCCGCCGGGCGGTT
>CBDUSX010000356.1:0-3263 GCA_965369935.1 uncultured bacterium | reverse complement strand
TGGAGCGGCGGGGCATCCGCCCCTCCGCGGCGCAGCAGTCCCACATCGAGCGGTACGCTGAACTGGTGCGCCACTGGAATCGCGGGGTGAATCTGGTGGGGGACGTGGAGCGTCTGTATTCCCGCCATATCCTGGACTGCCTGATGCTGGAAACCCTGCCCTGGCCGGGCGGAAGGCAGGAAATCCTGGACGCCGGCTCGGGCGCCGCGCTGCCCGGCATGCTGATGGCCATCATGCACCCGCGCTGCCACGTGGTTTCCCTGGACACGGTTGCCAAGAAGGTGACTTTTCAGCAAATGGCCGCCGCCGCCCTGAAGCTGGACAATTTCGAGCCCCGCCGCCAGAACGTACATCGGTTGGCCGCGGAACCGGAGGGCCGGGGCGCCTTCGGCCTCGTGTTGGTGCGGGCCCTGGCCGATCTGGACACTCTGCTGGGCCTCGCGGCGGATCTGCTGCGGCCGGGAGGCGAACTGTGGGCCATGAAGGGAAGGAAGCTGGCCGCCGAGCAGGCCGCTTCGCGCCCGGAGATTCTGGAGCGCTTCGAGCCCGGCTGCGCCACCTATCCCTACGAGTTTTCCGAGGTCAACACGGGCGGGGTGATCGCGGTGTACAGGAAAAGGGAGGAGCCCGCTACTGGGGGGCGATGATCACGTCTATGCGCCGGTTGAGGGCGCGCTTTTCCGGCGTGTCGTTGCGGAAGCGGGGTCTGTACTCCGCAAATCCCAGCACGGTCATGCGGCCTCCCTTGATCCCCTCGCGCTGCAGAAAGCGGGCGACCGCGCTGGCCCTGGCCGAGGAAAGCTCCCAGTTCGAGGGAAACCGGGCCGAGCGGATGCGCTGGTTGTCCGTGTGGCCCTCCACCACGATATCGTTGGGGAGGGCATAGAGAAACTTCACGAATCTGGACAGGGAGTCCACGGATTTGGGCAGCAATTCCGCGGAGCCGGGCCCAAAGAGGGCAGAGTCCTTGAAGGATACCACCACGCCCCGGTCGTCCAAGGTGACGTAGAGATCCTCGGGAAGCTCCACGGTTTCCGCCTGCTGGGCGAGTTGCTCCAGCACGGAGGGCTGGCCCTCCAGAAAGAACGGCGAGCCGGGCGGGGTGGGCTTGAAGCTTTCGGCCACGGACTTGAATTTCTCAGTGTCCGTTTTGCAGAAGGTGAGCAGCAACACGAAGAACACCAGCAGCAGGGTCATCAGGTCGCCATAGGTGAAAATCCACATCTGGTCGAACTCTTCGCATTTATGCTCTTCTTCCTGAATGGGCATCAGGCGCTCTCTCCGGCGCTCTCAAACTTCATCTCCTCGTACAAGCTGCGCAGGTCCGGCGGGAGATAGTTCATCAGGTCCTGCTCGATGAAGTCAGGGCGCTCGCCTTTTTCGATGTACAGCACGCCGTCGCGCACCATTTCCCGCAGGATCTTGTCCGATTCCTTCTGGGCGGCCAGCTTGTTGGCCCACGGCGTAAAGAAGATGTTGGTCGCCAGTATGCCGTAGAAGGTGGTCAGGATGGCCACCGCCATGGCCGGCCCGATGCTGGTCGGGTCGTCGAGATTCTGCAGCATCAGCACCAGGCCCACCAGGGTGCCCATCATCCCGAAGGCAGGGGCCAGGGAGGCGAAGGTCTTCAGAATCACCACCTCCTCTTCGCGGCGCATGTCCAGGTAGCGCATCTCCGAGTGCATGATGTCTATGATCAGCTCCCGGTCCACCCGGTCCACCACCAGCCGCAGCCCGTTGCGCAGGAACAGGTTGTCAATGCTGGGCAGGGCGTCCTCGATGGCCAGGATGTTTTTGCGGGCGATCTTGGACACGTCAATGATCAGGGTCAGGGTCTCGATCAGCTCCTCGGGCGGCTGGCGGAACACCTTGGCGATCACCTTGCCGACCCGCAGCACCTTGGCCAGCGGATAGGAGGTGAGCACGGAGGCGGTCGTGCCGCCGATCACGATCAGCACCGAGGGGAAATCTATGAAAAACTGAAGCTGGCCCAGCCGCAATTCCAGGGCGTTGAAGTCAATGATGATCGCCAGAAAGATCAGCACCAGCGCCAGGCTCATGCCGAGTACGGTTGCTACATCCATGTTTTCAGCACCATTTTCCGAAAATTGGGTTGGGAGAGAACTTCCCTGCTCTCCGTTCAGTGTGAGCCACGCCGCGGCGCCGGATATCCGGGCAATTTCGGTTCGCCGCCGGCAAGGGCAAACGGTTCAACAACCCAGCCGTTACAAATCCGTAAAAGCAAGAATCAGGCATTTTTCGACCGCCAACGGCATTGGCGGCAAAAAATCCGCCCATCCCTGACGCGCCCTGTGCCCCGCCTTCGGGCCGGGACTTTCGCAAAAACCCGTGACCATTCAAACCAAACCCGGCTAGGCTTGCGCTCTACGGCGCCCGTGCCACGGAGATTCGCGGCGCGGAGGAATGCAAAACAGCGGCGGGTCAGGCCAGGCGATAGGGCACGAAGGCATGCCCAAGGTCATGTAATATCCGGCCAGGCCAGACCAGGCGATAGGGCGCGAATCCCCGCCGGGCCAGGCGGGCCGTCCTGTTGCCGAATTAATTTATGCGGAGCGGCGCGAAGCCATGGAAAAGTACAATCTCGTGGTGATCGGAGCCGGTTCCGGCGGGCTGATGGCAGCCGCCGGAGCGGCGGGGCTGGGCGCGCGGGTGGCCCTGGTGGAAAAGCACAAGATGGGCGGCGACTGCCTCAACTACGGCTGCGTGCCCTCCAAGGCGCTCCTGGCCAGCGCCAAAACCGCGGCGGTGGCCGCGCGGGGGGGCAGGGGCGTGGCCGCCGGCAAAGGCACCGGCGAGAGCACCGTGCGCTGGGCGGATGTGGCCGCCCACGTGCAGTCGGTGATTGACGCCATCGCGCCCCACGACTCTCGTGAGCGCTTCACCTCCCTGGGCGTGGACGTGCTGGACGGCACGGGCAGGCTGGCCCCCGGACGCAGGGTGGAAGTCGCGCTCAAGGGCGGGGACAGCCGCACCCTGGCCGCCAAGGCCGTGGTGATCGCCACCGGCAGCGCCCCCGCCGTGCCGCCCATCCCCGGGCTGGCCGAGGCCGGCTACCTCACCAACGAGGACGTGTTCAGTATGCCCGCCCAGCCCAGGCGCCTGCTGGTGCTGGGCGCCGGAGCGATCGGCGTGGAGCTGGGCCAGGCCTTCGCCCGGCTGGGCTCGCAGGTGACCATTGTCGAGTTGGAGCCCCGCCTGCTGCCCCGCGAGGACGAGGACGCCGCCGGGGTGATCGCGGAGGC
>CBDUSX010000355.1:0-3274 GCA_965369935.1 uncultured bacterium | reverse complement strand
GTGCAACTGAGCGTCGTGCGCTGGTGGCGCAGTCCAGGGAGCGGCATCAACTACCCCGTGGCTTGGCGCGTGGAACTGCCCGGCCGGGGGCTGCGCCTGGAGGTAACGCCGGAGATGGACGCCCAGGAACTTACGGCCGGCAGGGGCATTCCATTCTCCTACTGGGAGGGAGCCGTCCGGGTGGAGGGCACGCGCAGGGGCAGTACCGTACGGGGCGAGGGCTACCTGGAACTCACCGGTTACGGCGGCAAACTGAGGGACGCCTTCCGCTAGGCTGGCGCCGGGGCGATAACACGTTGCGCATTGTGCCGTTTTGCCGGACTCTACGGAAGGTCATCCGCCCGTCATAATCCTACGAGCCAATGAACAGGCCAAGGCAGCACAAGCCATGAAGCCGTACTTTCAGTGGCCACGGTTCCTCACCCGCGAGCGGACGGGCTGGATTCTCTACGACTGGGCCAACAGCGCTTTCGTACTTTGCGTCGTCACCGTGCTGGGCTCGGCGTATTTCATCGCGCTGTTCGAGCAGGCGGCGGAATCGGCGGGAGGCCTGCGCCTGGGGCCGGCCCTGGCCCTACCGGTGGGCCCTCTCAACCTGACCGCGGAGGCGGCCTGGTCCTTCATCATTTCCGCCTCGGCGCTGATCGTCGCCTTCAGTTCCCCGCTGCTGGGGGCCATCGCCGACGGGCTGGGCCGCAAGAAACGCTTTCTGGAGGTGTATTGCTGCTTGGGAGTGGCCGCCACCCTGGCCCTGTGGTTTGCCCTGCCCTGGTGGGCGGTGGGGGGGTTGATCCTGCTCAGCAACATCGGTTTCGAGGGCGGCAACGTTTACTACAACGCCTTCCTCCCGGAAATCGCCCCGCAGCGGGAGCAGAACCTGCTGTCCAGCTTCGGCTATGCCGCTGGCTACCTGGGAGGGGTGCTGGTACTGATCGCTTCCCTGGCTTTCTTCGTGCCGCCCCGGGGCGCCATCAACAATGCCTTTCTGCTGATTGGCCTGTGGTGGGCCGGCTTCGCGCTGTTCACCTTCGCGTGGCTTAAGGAGCGACCGCCGCGAACCCGCACGTCCAGCACCGGCGGGCCCATCGTGGATGCCTGGCGCGAGCTTGGCCGTACCCTGCGCGGCATCATGCGCTACCGGCAGACGGCCCTGTTCCTGGGGGCGTTTCTGCTATACAACGACGGCATCGCCACCCTGATTTCCAACGCCACCCCCTTCGCCCTGCAGAACATCTATCTGGACGAGAGCCTGACCGAAAAGATTGGGCTGGCGCAACTCATCCCGGCCATCATTATGATTCAGCTGGTGGCCGTCCCCGGCTCCCTGGCCTGTGGATGGCTGGCCAATCGAATCGGGGAGAAGAAGACGATCTACCTGACCCTGGCTGTGTTTGCGGGAGTGGTGGGCTACGGGCAGGTGGTGCAACTGGTGAGCGAATTTTACGTCATGTCCGCGCTGATCGGGCTGGTGCTGGGAGGCGCGCAGGCGATCAGCCGCTCCCTGTTCGCTTCACTGATTCCGGCAGGCAAGCACGCGGAGTTCTTCGCCTTCTTCGCCCTGAGTTCCAAGTTCTCCGCCTTTGTGGGCCCCTTTATTTACGGCTCCCTGCTGCTATTGACCGGGAACACCCGCACGGCCCTGCTCAGCCTGGCGGTATTTTTCGTAGCGGGGGCCGCCGTGCTGTACTTCGTGGATCCCGCCAAGGGACGGGCCGAGGCCTTGAATTCCTGACCGAAAGACGGAACAATCGGGGCCGGAGGCGCCCCGCCCCAACGTCCGCAAAAACTATCCGGCATCCGTCCCATGCCCAAGACCCATTTCATCCCCGTCGCGGAAGAAGAACAGATCGCCGTGGACTGGACGGTGCCCGGCGAGCCACAGGGCCAGCGGGCGGCGGTGTTCGTGCACGGCTTTGCCTCCAACCGGCAGGGCGAGAAGGCGGCGTTTTTCGCTGAGCGCTTTCACGCCGCCGGATGGCACTTTCTCTCCCTTGACATGCGCGGGCATGGGGATTCCAGCGGCGGGATGGAAACGCTCTCCCTCTCGCGCTGCATCGAGGACCTGGCCGCTGCCCTGGACTGGATGCCCGGGGAGATGGAGCCGCCGCTGCTGATCGCTTCCAGCATGGGCGGCGCGGTGGCCGCCTGGTACAACCTGCTCCATCCGGGGCGGGTGGGGGCGATGGCCTGCATCGCGCCGTCCTTCTCCTTTCCCTCCGGTCTGCGGGAGGAGCTGACGCCTGAAGAGTTGACGGCGTGGCGGGAACGGGGCCTGCGGCGGGTGCAAAACGAGTGGCTGGACCTGGAGGTGGGCTATTGCCTGCTGGAGGATGCGGAAAACTACGACCCGGCGCGGCTGGTGAAGGAGTACGCCGCACCCACCCTGATTTTCCACGGGGTTCAGGACGATGCGGTGGACTGGCGGGAGAGCCGGCGCTTTATGGAGGATTGCCCCTGCCCCAGCATTGATCTGCTGCTGATCAAGGAGGGGGATCACCGCCTCACCGACTACAAAGAGTACATGTTCGAGACCATCATGGCCTGGCTGCGCAGGAGCTTCCCAGCGGCGTGAGATCACCCGCGCCCCCGCCGGTGGCCGCGGGTTCAAGCCCCATCTCTCGCCCTATGATTTCAGAGAGTTAGCGTTTTGCTGGCTCCCTGTTTTTTTGGCACAAAACCAGCACAAAATTCGCTGATCGGGGGGCACTGAGAGTTCGTTGCGGGTTCGTCAGCCGCATTTCCCACCCCGGCCTACCCCTTTTGATGTTCGTCTGGATGCAAAGGCGCTCACATTAGCGATATGGGATTTGTTTAAGGCGGGGGAACTGGCAAATGGCGCAATTGAGGTAGCACCTTTGGAACGAATTATGCATTTTCAAATTAAGGTTGGTAATTGAACAATCCTAAATCGAATGGGGGAGCCGGACAATTCGCCGATGTACCGTGGGCTGGACGACTAGGAGGCTGGCCATGGACCTTATTCTACTATGGACGATTTGGGCTACCGCAATCACTACTCCACCGAACGTTGTGGTTCTGGACGCAATGTGCCGGGCCACCCACGCCGATGCGCGGATCACCATCAGTCAGGAATCCCTCTCTTGGAACGAGCGCGACTACCCGACGGCGATGATCATATGCGCCCGCCCGGCGAAAGGCGGGACGCCTGACGCCGAGCAGACAAGTCCGGAAAAGAAGGTCGAACGCCAGTTGAAGTTTAATGCTTGACCACTGGTGTTCGTCGAGGTGCAAAGTCCTCGCAGATTAGCCCTGA
>CBDUSX010000354.1:0-3286 GCA_965369935.1 uncultured bacterium | reverse complement strand
CCGTTCGAGTCTATTGCAACCTCGGAGATAGAAGCAATGACGGAATCCAACTGGAACATAGAAAAACGCGGTGCCGGGCGCCTGTATTGGCAGCCGAAGGACCTGGTCATCAACGAGAAGTTCGACAACATCACCGAATACGTCAGGAACATCGCGGAAAACCTGAAATCGTTCCTGCAGTTGGAGACCAGCGTACGCCTGCTGCTCGACGCGCCCAACGTCCAGCCTGCGGTGGCCACCATTTCCGTTCCCTTCGAGGGCGAGCAGGACACCATTTATACCAACCTGGCGACGCTGATTTACCAGCAGATGTGGGGCTACTACCTGGCGTCGGACCCGAAATCCACCCACCACGGCCTGACCACCCTGGTGCTGGAAGGCCACGAAAACAGCATGATCCGGCGGGAAACGGAGAAATTTCTCGACGTGGTCACCTCCCGTAGCGAGCTGGCGGCCCGCGTAATGCGCAATTACCACATGGCCTGCGACATGCCTCCCTTCAATCGGGACGTGTACCTCAGGCAGGCCACCAGCAAGATGATGGACATCCATCTCGGTGTGCGCTTTTACAACTTCGGCGAGGGCGTGGAACGGAAGACGATCTTCCTGCCCATCTCCGCCGGGGCGGAGGCCATTGACCGCATCTACTACAACCTGGAACACATCATCCATCAGAACCTGATCGCCTACGACGAAGTTCACGATCACTACCTGCCCGTCTCCGAGGAGTTGATCGGACGTGAGATCGAGGCCCTGATCAGCCGGGCCATGCACAAGGGCAACACGCGCAAGAAGATCATCAACGGTTTGAAGTTCCACACGGTGATGCTGGAGGACGCGCGCATGATCAACCACATCAGCCTGGCGGATTTCTACTACGACAAGTTGAACCGCATTGATCTGCTGGACGAAGCGGGCCAGCGCTCGCGGGAAATGTTCTCCAGCGCGCTGGTGCGCTCCACGGAACTCACCCAGGACGCGAACGTGAACGTAAACGAGTTGAGGCTGGAAGAGCGGGTCTACATCGAAAGGCCGGCCGCCAGCGGCCAGACGCCCGTATCGGCCGCGGCCGGCGCCGGGCATGCGGCCGTACCCGCCGGGCAACCTCCGGCCGCTCCTCCTGGTGAGCCCCCTGCCGCCGCGGCTGCCCCTGGCGAGCCCCCCGCCGCCGCCGCACCGCCCAGCCCGGAACCCGCGGCTGCCCCTCCAGCGGCCGAGCCGGCCGCCGAGGAGGAAGAAGAAGCCACCGCCACCAGCACCCACACAGACGGGCTGGAGGAACTGTAGCGGCCAAGAGCGATTGCAACCGGGCGCGGGACAGGTCCGAAGCGGAAGCAGATACGGGAGGGAAAAATACAACCAACCGGCTGCGTTTTTTCAGAGCGCAGCCGGTTTTTTGTTTCGTGAGCGCGGGCCAGGGGCCCGGCGGCGGCTAAAACTTGAGGTTGATCTGTGGCCTGCGGGAACTGATCAGGCCCGTGCGGATGCCGGCGAAGTTGAGCCCGCCGTGGAAGCGGGCATGCTCGATTTTCATGCAGCGGTCCATCACCACTTCCAGCCCCGCGGCCAGGGCGGTTTCGCGGGCTTCAATGTGGATCACCCCGAGTTGCATCCACACCACCTTCGCGCCGAGGCGGATCGCCTCGTCCACGATGGCGGGCGCCTCCTCCGGCTGGCGGAAAATATCCACCACCTCCAGCGGCCCCGGCACGTCCTTCAGGCTGGGGTAGCATTTCAGGCCCATCACCTCCTCATAGGCGGGATTGACGGGGGTAATTTCGAACCCGTAGTCCTTCAGGTAGATGGCGGCGAAGTAGCTGGGGCGGTTCGGATTGGCCGACAAACCCACCATGGCCACCTTCTTGTAGGTGCGCAACACGTTCAGCACCGACTGGGTGGTCTGTCCGGGAAATTGGGCCGTTCCCGGCCGCATGGCTTCCATATCCGGTTTTCCTGCGGGCCTGCTCATCCGCTCACCACCTTGGGCCGTGTGCTCCGTTGCTGGCTGGCGGCCAGAGCCTGGTCCAGATCCCAGAGCAGGTCCTCGATGTCCTCCAGGCCGATGGACAGGCGGATCATGTCCGCCGTCACGCCCCCCGCCTCCATTTCCTTCTCGCTCAGTTGCGAGTGGGTGGTGGAGGCGGGATGGAGAATCAGGGACTTGGCATCGCCGATGTTGGCCAGGTGGGAGAACAACTCCACCGCGTTGATCAGCACCCTGCCGGCCTCGTTTCCGCCCTGCACGCCGAAGGTCATCACGGCTCCCGCCCCGCGGGGCAGGTATTTGTCCGCCAGTTTTTTCGATGGGCTGCCCGGCAGGGTGGGGTAATTGACCCAGCTCACCTGCGGGTGTTCGTGAAGGAATTTGGCGACGGCCTCCGCGTTTTGCACGTGGCGCTCCATCCGCACGTGCAGAGTCTCCAGGCCCTGCAGGAACAGAAACGCGTTGAACGGGCTCATGGCCGGGCCCAGATCGCGCAGGGCCTCCACCCGCACCTTCATGATGAAGGCGAAATCCCCGAAGGTCTCGAAGTACTTCATGCCGTGGTAGCCGGGGGAGGGCTCGACCATGCCCGGGAACTTGCCGTTGCCCCAGTCGAATTTGCCCGCGTCCACGATCAATCCGCCCAGGGAGGTGCCGTGGCCGCCGATGAACTTGGTGGCCGAATGCACCACGATGTCCGCGCCGTACTCGATGGGCCGGCACAGGTAGGGCGTGGCGAAGGTGTTGTCAATGATGAACGGTATCTCCGCCTCGTGGGCGATTTCCGCCACCGCCTCGATGTCCAGCACGTTGATCAACGGGTTGCCGATGGTCTCCGCGTAAAGGGCCTTGGTCTTGGGGGTGAGGGCCTTGCGGAAATTTTCCGGGTCGTCCGGCTCCACGAAGATGGTGTTGATGCCCATCTTGCGGAAGGTAATGTCGAACTGGGTGTAGGTGCCCCCATACAGCTTGGCGGAAGCCACCAGATCGTCCCCGTTTTCCAGCAGGCTCAGGATGGCCATGGCCTGGGCCGACTGGCCGGAGGCCAGCGACAGGCCGCCCGTGCCGGATTCCAGGGTGGCGATGCGTTCCTCCAGCACCGCGTTGGTGGGGTTCATGATGCGGGTGTAGATGTTGCCGAACTTCTGCAGGGCGAACAGCGCCGCCGCATCCTCCGTGTCGTCGAAGACGAAGCTGGTGGACTGGTAGATGGGCACCGCCCGCGCGCCGGTGGTGGGGTCCGGGCGCTGGCCCGCATGCAGCAGCATGGTGTTGAAGCCGAATTGATGATCCTTCGCCATC
>CBDUSX010000353.1:0-3290 GCA_965369935.1 uncultured bacterium | reverse complement strand
TCCCTGGCACTCCCGGCCGGCGCGCGGGAGTGATACGCTGAAGGCGGAGCGTCGCCATTCGTGCGTGGCGGGATATGGCCCCGTCCGGCGCTTAGAAAGTTTTTTTATCGAACGAACCCAATTCATTATCTATTTGAATAGTTTACAAGTTTTTTTGTCCGCTTTTTGTCCGCTTTTTAGCGGCGCATGGCGGCCGATCAAAGCCAATTTGCCGCATTTCCCCGTGGCGCCCACCTCACCGGACAAGCCTCACCGCCCTTCCCCCCGTTGTTCCCTCGCGCCCACCGGTTTGATAGACTGAAGGATACTCCCTTTCCCTGCCCTGCGAGGAGCCCCATGCAGTTCAGCGACTACGGAATGAGCGACGACCAGAAGGCGCTGTGCCGGAGCGTGAGCGAGCTTTGCGCCCGCTACCCGGAAGAGTACTGGCGCAAGCTGGACGACGGGAACGAGTACCCCACCGGGTTCGTCAATGCGCTCACGGAGGGGGGCTATCTGGCCGCCCTGATTCCGGAGCAATACGGGGGGATGGGGCTGGGGGTGATGGACGGCAGCCTGATCCTGGAGGAGATCAACCGCGCCGGCTGCAATGCGGCGGCCAGCCACGCCCAGATGTACATCATGGGCACCTTGCTGCGCCACGGCTCCGAGGGCCAGAAGGAAGCCTACCTGCCCGGCATCGCCAGCGGGGAGATCCGCCTGCAGGCCTTTGGGGTGACGGAGCCCGACGCGGGCACGGACACCACCAGCATCAGCACCCGCGCGGAGAAGCAGGGCAAGAACTACGTCATCAACGGGCGCAAGGTGTTCATCTCCCGCGTGCTGCATTCGGACATGATGCTGCTGCTGGTGCGCACCACGCCCAAGGAACAATGCGCGCGCAAGACCGAGGGCATGAGCGTGCTGCTGGTGGACCTGAAGCGTGCGGTGGGCGACGGGCTGGAGGTGCGGCCCATCGAGACCATGGTCAACCACCAGACCAACGAGCTGCTGTTCGACAACCTGAAGGTGCCCGCGGAGAACCTGATCGGCGAAGAGGGGCAGGGCTTCCGCTGCATCCTGAGCGCCATGAACGCCGAGCGCATTCTGGTGGCCTCGGAAGGCATCGGGGACGGGCGCTACTTCGTGGAAAAGGCGGTGGCCTACGCCAACTCGCGGGTGGTCTTCGACCGCCCCATCGGCCAGAACCAGGGGGTGCAGTTTCCCATCGCCCGCGCCTACGCCCACATCGAGGCCGCGCGCCTGGTGCGCGACCGCGCGGCGGCCATGTTCGACGGCGGGGGCAACCCGGGCCAGGAGGCCAACATGGCCAAGCTGCTGGCCAGCGAGGCCAGCTGGGAGGCCGCCAACGCATGCATGGACACCTACGGCGGCTACGCCTACGCCAAGGAATTTCACATCGAGCGCAAGTTCCGCGAGAGCCGGCTGCTGATGACCGCCCCCATCTCCAACAACCTGGTGCTGAGCTACCTGGGCGAGAAGGTGCTGGGGCTGCCGCGCTCGTTTTGAAAGGCGCGTAGCCGGGATCACTGAGCCGGAGGGGCGCCGCGGGGCATAACGAAGCGGTGGTGCGGAGGATTCGTAACGCAAGGTGTGGAGGATGACCGCCGGCCCGTCAATCACAAACCCGCGCGGCCGGCTCGGCAATAACGGGCCGGCGCGCCATGCATTCCATACGGAAAATCATACGGAGAACTGCCCGATGGCCATCAGCAGCGAACGGATCGAATTCACCGGCTCGGGTGGGGAAGCCCTGGCCGCGAGGCTGGACCGGCCCCTCGGCCCCCCGGCCGCCCATGCCCTGTTCGCCCACTGCTTTACCTGTTCCAAGGACGTGTTCGCCGCCGCCCGCATCAGCACGGCCCTGGCCGAGCGGGGCATCGCCGTGCTGCGGTTCGATTTCACCGGACTGGGCAGCAGCGGCGGCGACTTCGCCAATACCAACTTCTCCTCGAACGTGGACGACCTGGTACTGGCGGCGGACTACCTGGCCGCGGAACACGCGCCCGTGAAGATTCTGATCGGCCACAGCCTGGGCGGGGCGGCGGTGCTGGCCGCCGCGGAGCGCATTCCCGCTGCCGCCGCCGTCGCGACCCTGAACGCCCCTAGCGATCCGGAGCACGTGCGGCACCTGCTGGCCGCCGCCGTGCCGGCCATCGAGGCGGAGGGCGAGGCGGAAGTTACCATAGCGGGCCGCTGCTTCCGCATTCGCAGGCAGTTTCTGGAGGACATCGCCGCGCAGCCCATGCAGGCGCGCATCGGGGCCCTGCGCAAGGCGCTGCTGGTGATGCACGCCCCTCAGGACGAGGTGGTGGGGCTGGAGAACGCAGGTGCCATCTTCGAGGCGGCCAAGCACCCCAAGTCCTTCGTCGCCCTGGACGGCGCCGACCATCTGCTGTCCCGCCATGCCGACGCGGAATACGTGGCCGCCGTGCTGGCCGCCTGGGCCTCCCGTTACCTCGGCGATGGGGCGGGGACGGCGCCGGCCCTGCGGGCCGCTCCGGGGGAGGTGCTGGTGGCCGAGACCGGGGAAGGGCGCTATGCCAACGCCATTGCCGTGGGCAGCCACGTGCTGCACGCCGACGAGCCGGTGAAGAACGGCGGGGACGATACCGGCCCGGACCCCTACGGGCTGCTGATGGCCAGCCTGGGCTCGTGAACTTCCATCACCCTCCGCATGTATGCGGATCGGAAAGGCTGGCCGCTGGAGAAAGTTCGCGTCCGCCTCAAGCACGATAAAATTCACGCCGAGGACTCCGCCAATTGCGAAACGGAATCCGGCCGCATAGACCGTTTCGAGCGGGAGATCGCCCTGCAGGGCGCCCTCACCGATGAGCAGAAGGAACGGCTGATGCAGATCGCCGACCGCTGCCCGGTGCACCGCACTCTCCATTCGAAGAACCTCGTGGAAACCCGGCTGGTGGACGTTGTGCAGCCGGCGTCCGGCGGAAGCAATGGTGGATAGACCGTTGGAAGCTCTTCCTCACAACCCTGCAATGCTTCGGGTGATCCGGCGAAAATCAAGGACGGCTTGAAGGGTGCTGCCGGATATAATTGGCTGCAGCAAGCCATCGAAGAAGGCAGATACGGCTCCCGGCGGGGGCCGGATTAACACGCCCTTCAAGCCGTTCTGCTCCAAGCACCGATGTCAGGGCTTGAGGGGCGCTGCCGGATAAAATTGGCTGCAGCAAGCCATCGAAGAAGGCAGGGGCGGCTCTCCCCGTGAACCGGGAGGGCTGGCTTGAGACGCCCCTCAAGCCTGCCTGCCGGGAGCGGGACGCAATGGCCGG
>CBDUSX010000352.1:0-3291 GCA_965369935.1 uncultured bacterium | reverse complement strand
AACGGCGCTTCGCTGGTGATCGAGGCGGAAGACGGCGTCCAGCTGAATTTCAGCCCCGGCAGACCCGCCGATCCCCGCGAACGGATCAAGGTCAGCCTCCCGGAAGGCGGAAGCGCCTCCCTGACCTTGAACGGATTGCGCATCGAAGGCGGAATCGAAATCGAGGGGGGCGATGGAGACTGGAGCCTGGATTTGAAGCTCGTGCATTGCACCCTGGTGCCGGGCGGCCACCTGAACGAGCACGGTGAGCCGCGCCATGCCGCCCAACCCAGCCTGGAATTGAGCGGGAAGGTGGGGAACCTCGAGGTGAGCCTGTCCCACTGCATTACGGGGCCTTTGCGGCTGCCCGTGGAGACGCGGCTGCTGAGGATCAGTGACAGCATCGTGGACGCGCCCTTGCACCGGCAGGATGGCGCGCAGGGCGGGACGGGACAGGCCCCGGTGCGCACCGTTGCCATCGGGGCGGGCGGCGATCCCGAGCGGTACGGGCCGCCCATCCACCTGGAACGCAGCACGGTATTCGGACGGGTCATGGTGCGCGAACTGGCGCTGGCATCCGAGGTGATCTTCACCGGCCGCGTGGAGGTGGAACGGATTCAGCAGGGCTGCGCCCGCTACAGCTATTTTCCCAGAGACTCCCGCGTGCCGAGGCGCTTCCGCTGCCAACCGGAACATGCGTCTTCCCTGGCCTCCGGCGACGTGGAGCGGCGCCGTATCCGGGCGCGCCTGTTTCCGGTGTTCACTTCCATGAGGTATGGCGAGGCGGCCTATGCCCAGCTTGCCGCGAACTGTCCCGACGAAATCCGGCGCGGTGCGGAGGACGGTTCGGAAATGGGGGTTTTCAGCAATCTCAAGCAGCCCCAGCGGGAGGCCAACCTGCGCGCTTCCCTGGACGAGTATCTGCCCTTCGGGCTGGAAGCCGGCGTCTTTTACATCACCTGAGGAGAGCCCAATGAAAGGGGATTTTACCAGGTCCACGTTCCGGCCGGAGCGTCATTACAGCAGCGTGCGCATGCAACAGGGGCGCGTGCAAATGGACGCCGACTGGAACGAGTGGGGGGACATCCAGACCCATCTGCGGCGCACCACCACCTCCGACGTGATCGGCCTGTGCGGCGTCCCTATCAGCGGGGGTGGCTTCGGGATCGAAGTTCTGGTCAGCGCCGACGGGAAGCTGGATCTGGGTATCGGGCCGGGTGAAATGTACGTGGACGGCGTGCTGTGCGAGCTGGAAGGCAGCACCCTGCCCCTGAATCGAAAAAGCAATGCGGAGGTGGAAGTTGCCTCCCTGCTGCTGGACGGGCGCGCCATCGAGCCGGGGCAATGGGTGGCGCTGCTCCCCGGGGAGGACAGGGCGCGGGTCACTGCGGTGAACTACCAGAACCGCACGATCACCTTCAACGCAGGGAATGCCCTAGACACGCATAAGAGCCTGCGGCGGGTCACCACCGCGCTCACCCAGCCCGACTCCGGCCGAGCGGAAGCCGTGTTTCCCATATATGACACTGTGGGTCGCGGCGATACCAAACGAGTGAGCATCCTCTTCGACACTGCCGAAGACATCACCCTGATGGATGGTATGGAGGTGGTGATTTCCGCCCCGGGCCTGAGGGCGGAAATCATGGAAGTGACTGCTGAACCGGAGTTGGACGAGAATACCGGGAAAACCACCGTCACCCTGTCCGGCTTCGTGCAGAATTTCAAAGGCCGGAATCCTACCCTGCGCGTACTGGCCACCCTGAGCTTTACCGCGGGCCAGCACCTGGTTTACCTGGAAATGTGGCAGCATCACGTCACCGCCCTGGAAGACCAGGCCATCCGCGAAGTGGCCCTGGGCGGACCGGACACGGCCACCCGCAGCAAAACCCTGTGGCAGGTCAGGTGCTGGCCCGTTCCCGAGGATGAAGAGCTGCTGTGCGGCACCCATTCGCCGAAATGGGACGAGTTCACCAGCGCACCGAACGGAACCATGCTGGCGCGCGCCCAGCCGGCCCAGGAAGGGGAGGACGTCTGCGACCCCGCCACCAGCGGGGGCTACCAGCTACAGGAAAACCAACTGTACCGCGTGGAGGTGCATAACGGATCAGACCCGGGACCAGCGACCTTTAAGTGGTCCAGGGACAACGGCGCCATCGCCACCCACCTCACCGAAATATCGGGCAACCTGCTCACCGTCAGCGGCCTGGGCCGCAACATCCAGGCCCGCTTCGAAAACGGGCAATGGATCGAAATCACCGATGAGGACCGCACCCTGCGCGGCGTGCCGGGCGTCTTTGCCCAGATAAAGGTGGCGGCGGGAAACATCCTGGAATTGCAGCCCGGCGCCTGGGAAGATGGTGATCCGGAAGCCGACCCCCCGCAAACATTTCCCTACACCCTGGCGGATTTCGGCAACCGCGCCGTCGTGCGGCTTTGGAACTCGCTGGGGGATCCCGGTTTGCTGGGCACCCGCACGATCGAAAAGGACACGGCCTTCTCCCTGGGCAACGACGGCATCCAGGTGGAGTTCAGCGAGGGAAATTACGTCAGCGGAGACTACTGGCTGATTCCCGCCCGCAGGATCGGCGCGGACGTGGAATGGCCAAGGGACGAGAACGGAGCGGTGTTCCGCCCGCCCCATGGGGTGGAGCGCCGCTATTGCCGCCTGGCCCTGCTCTCGCAAAACGGGGGAGCGCCATCCATCACCGGAGACTGCCGGCCCAAGTTTCCCCCGCTGACCCAATTCACCCAACTGCACTACATTGACGGCGACGGCCAGGAGGCCATGCCGGGCGAGATGCTCCGCAAGCCCCTCCAGGCGGGGGTGTCCAACGGGCATTGGCCGGTGAAGGGCACTTCGGTGCGCTTCACCATCCTGGATCCCGCAAGCGGCGATCAGGGCGTTCTGGAAGGAAACGGCGAAAGCGGCCCCCAGGTGACTGTGCAAACGACGGCCGAGGGAATCGCCGAATGCACCTGGAAGATCGCCAAGGAGAGACACGCTCCGAAGGACGAGGCGGACACGGTCAGCCAGCAGGTGGAAGCCCGGCTGCTGGACAACGCAATGGAGGAGTTGGGCCTGCCGGTGCGCTTCAACGCCAATCTCAGCATCGCCAAGGAGGTGGCCTACGAGCCCAAAGACGTGCCCTGGGCCAGTCCCGTCATGGACCCGCCCACGGTCAGGAGAGCGCTGAACCAGTTGCGGGACAACGTGACCCTGGAATTCGTCAGCGGCGACGGCCAGGAAGCCAGGCCGGGGGAGCAACTGCCCAAGCCGCTCCAGGTGCGGGTGGCCAACAACAACTGGCCGGT
>CBDUSX010000351.1:0-3301 GCA_965369935.1 uncultured bacterium | reverse complement strand
CCGTCAAGGGGGAGGGAATATGCGGCCGGGCACACCCCGTATCGCCGTTGGCCCGCCTGCGAATCAAAGATTAATCACGTAGGCCAGCACCAGGGAATCCTCTCCCAGGGTGTAGGTATGAGCCTCGGTTTCGATCTTCGGCCCGCCGCCAAAATACGCCAGGGAGATGGGTCCGATCCGGTACTCCACGGAGAAAGATACCGCGGGGGTGGCGCCGCTTGGGGACTGGACCTCTTCGGGAGGTTCCGCGCCGGGCGTGGTGCCGAACTGCACCTGACCCTTCATGCTCGCGAAACCCCAGCCCTGACCGACGGATATTCTCAGAAACTGGAAGTCGGAGTCTTTCCCGATGTACAGGGACAGTTCGGGGGTGATGGTCAGCATCTGCACTTCCACCCTGGAACCGACGGCTGCGGGGCCCTGGCCCTCAAAATTCTGCTGGGAGGAGGTGAATTCCGCGTAGGTCGCCGCAATACCGACGGCAATGGAAGAATCGAACAGAAACAACGGCGGCGTGGACAGGGCTATATACGGGGAGATTTCGGAATCGGAGATCAGACTGGCTTCGGATTGATCCGAATTTCGCACCACTCTGATGAACGCGTCGGATTGGCTGATGCCCAGCTTCAAACTGGTATTGTCCACCAGGGGCCGGCCGTCCTGGGCCCGGGCAACATCTGCGCAGGAAACGACAAGCAGCGCCCCGGACAATACCACCCCCCACAATGCCGGGACATATCTCAACCACCATGAAGGGAAGCGCTGTATTCTTCACGCCGGCATGGATTCTCCCTGTAGAATTTAGGTTTGGCGAAGGGGACTCGATGTTGAGATTCGCGGTGCAATTCGTCATCCACTTTACTTATACGCAGGTAATTTTCTCCGGGCCCCGGCTTTTCGCCGGGCAGGGACGGCTCCCCCACACCGCGCGGCTTTGATGACGGCAATGAACAGGCCTCCGGCCTCACCCCACCGCCGAGTATCCGCCGTCCACCACCAGCGCCGCGCCGCTGATGAAGTCCGCGGCCGCGCTGGCCAGGAACACCGCCGCGCCCCGGAAGTCGTCCGGCTGGCCCCAGCGCCCCGCGGGGGTGCGCGCGGTGACCCGTTCCACGAAGTCCTGCCGGCCGATCTTCTCGATCGCGGCGCGGGTGAGGTCCGTATGCGTAAAGCCCGGATTGATGCAATTGACCTGGATGTTGTTCTTGGCCCAGGCGGTGGCCAGGGACTTGGTGAGTTGCACGATGCCGCCCTTGCTGGCCGAGTACACCGGCGAATGAGGCAGGCTGAAGAAGGACATGATGGAGCCGGTGTTGACGATCTTGCCCCCGCCGGCCTTGAGGAATTCCGGGTAGCAGGCCTTGCTGCACAGGAAGGCGCTGGTCAGGTTGGTGTTCAGCACATCATGCCAGTCCTCCTCGGACAGCTCGTCGGCCGGTGCGGGGACGGTGATGCCCGCGTTGTTGAACAGAATGTCCACCCGGCCCAGGGCTGCGGCGGCCTCGCCCACCATGCGCGCCACCTGCGCGCTGTCGGTGACGTCCGCCTGCACGGTCACGGCGGTGGCGCCCAGCCCCTCCAGTTCCGCCTGCGCGGCGGCCAGCTTGTCTGCGTCGCGGTCCACCAGGGCCAGCGCCGCCCCGGCGGAAGCCAGCCCGCGGGCCATGCCCAGGCCGATGCCCCCGCCGCCTCCGGTGACGATGGCCGCCTTGCCGGACAAGTCGAACAATTCCATGGCTGCTCCTCCTTTGCGGAATACGTGTTTGGGAAAATGCCTGCACGCTCCCATACCATGCCCGGCGCGCCCCCGCAGGACCCCAATTGGCCGGGCGGGGGGAATTTGGGTAGGATGATGGATTGCGTCAACCACGGAGGCTGTTCCAACCCCGTCAGGGAGCATCATGGCCAAGTACGACTACGACCTGTTTGTGATCGGCGGCGGCTCCGGCGGCGTACGCGCCGCCCGCATGTCCGCCTCCTACGGCGCCCGGGTGGCGCTGTGCGAGGAGCTCTACCTGGGAGGCACCTGCGTCAACGTGGGCTGCGTGCCCAAGAAGCTCTTTGTCTACGGCTCGCATTTTTCCGCCGACCGGAAGGAGGCCGCCGGGTTCGGCTGGAGCGTGGCGGAGCCGGAGTTCGACTGGAAGCGCCTGATCGCCAACAAGGATCGGGAAATCGGGCGGCTGAACGGCGTCTACCGCGGGCTGCTGGAAAACGCCGGCGTGCGGGTCATTGACGGCCGCGGCAGCCTGGTGGACGCGCATACCGTGAAAGTCGGGGAAGAGCAATTCAGCGCGGAGTACGTGCTGGTGGCCACGGGCGGCTGGCCGGTGGTGCCCGAGGTGCCGGGCAGCGAGCACGTCATCACCTCCAACGAGGTCTTCTTCCTGGAAGAGTTGCCGCGGCATGCCCTGATCGTCGGCGGCGGCTACACCGCCGTGGAGTTCGCCTGCATCTTCCGGGGCTTCGGGGCGCAAGTGACCCAGGTGCACCGGGGGCCGATGATCCTGCGCGGCTTCGACGACGATGCACGGAGCTTCGTGGCGCAGGAGATGAGCAAGAAGGGGATTGACCTGCGCTTCGACACCACCGTGGACCTGATCGAAAAGAAGGACGGGCAACTGCACGCGACCCTCAGCGACGGCTCCGCCCTGACGGCGGACATCCTGCTCTGCGCCACGGGGCGGGCGCCCAACACGAGCGGCATGGGGCTGGAGGCGCTGGGGGTGAAGCTGGGCCCGCGGGGCGGCATTGAGGTGGACGAGCACTACCGCAGCAGCGTGCCTTCCATCTTTGCCCTGGGCGACGTGATAGACAAGGTGCAGCTGACCCCGGTGGCCCTGGCTGAAGGCATGGCGGTGGCCAGGACGCTGTTCCAGGACACGCCCTCAACGGTGGACTATGAGAACATCGCCACCGCCGTGTTCAGCCAGCCTCCCCTGGGCACCGTGGGGCTGACCGAGGAGGAGGCGCGGGCCAGATACGGCGATCTGACCATCTTCAAAAGCAGCTTCACCCCGCTCAAGCACACCCTGTCCGGCAGCAGCGAGAAGACCATGATGAAGCTGATCGTGGACAAGCGCACGGACGTGGTAGTGGGGGTGCACATGGTGGGGCCCGAGGCGGGCGAGATCATCCAGGGCGTCGCCATCGCCCTCAAGTGCGGCGCCACCAAGGCCCAGTTCGACGCCACCATCGGCATTCACCCCACCACGGCGGAGGAGCTGGTCACCATGCGCACGGCGGAGCCCGAGCAGCCCGCGGCGGATTCAACTCCCGCCGAGGCGGCGGGCTGAGGGAG
>CBDUSX010000350.1:0-3306 GCA_965369935.1 uncultured bacterium | reverse complement strand
ATTTCCCTGCTGATCGGCTTTTCGGCCATGCTCCTCTCCGGGCTGATCGGCACCACCCTGGGCGTGCTGGCGGGATACTTCGGCGGGAAGGTGGATATGGTGATCACCTTCCTCATCACCATCCGCCTCAGCATGCCCCTGATTCTGGTGGCCCTGGCCGTGGTGGCCACCACAGGCGGTTCGCTGCTGATGGTGATCCTGGTGCTGGGCTTTCTCCTTTGGCCCCGCTTTGCCGTGGTGCTGCGCAGCGCCACCCAGCAGGTGACCGCCCTGGATTACGTCACGGCGGCCCAGGCGGCGGGGTGTTCCACCCTGCGCATCCTGTTGACCGAAATCATACCCAACGTCATGAACCACTTGATCGTGGTGGCCACTCTGGAAATGGCCCAGGCCGTGCTGCTGGAGGCGGCCCTGTCCTTCCTCGGCGTTGGGACGCAGCCTCCCCTGCCCTCCTGGGGGCTGATGGTATCCGAAGGGCGGGAGGTGATGTTCTTCCTGCCGTTCATGATCACCATTCCGGGCATCGCCCTGTTTCTGCTGGTGCTCTCCGTGAATCTGCTGGGCGACGGTATCCGCGACATCACGGCGCCGGAGAACCGCAATTGAGCGTGATTCTGGACGCCAGAAACCTCACCGTGGACATTCCGCTGGCGGCTGGAGAACTGCATCCGGTACGAGGGGTGTCCTTCGCCGTCGAGCGCGGGGAAACCCTGGGCATCGTCGGAGAATCCGGCTGCGGCAAATCCCTCACGGCCCTGGCCCTGATGGGGCTGCTGCCCAGCCGGGCGCGGCGGGCCGCCGAGACGCTTACCTTCGCCGGGGAGGATTTGCTCAATCTCAGGGAGCGGGCCATGGCGCGCCTGCGCGGCAACAAGCTGTCCATGATTTTCCAGGAGCCGATGACCTCCCTCAATCCGGTCTACACGATCGGCAATCAGATGGAGGAAGCCCTGCTGCGCCATCGCCGCACAACCCGCGCCGCGGCCAGGGAGCGCGCCCTATTCCTGCTGGACAAGGTGGGTATTCCGACCGCCGAAAGCCGCCTCAAGCAGTATCCCCACCAGCTTTCCGGCGGCCTGCGGCAGCGGGTGATGATCGCCATGGCGCTGATGTGCGGGCCGGAACTGATCATCGCAGATGAGCCCACCACCGCCCTGGACGTGACGATTCAGGCCCAGATTCTGCTGTTGCTGGCTTCGCTGCAAAAGGAGTTCGAGATGGGTGTGATTCTGATCACCCACGATCTGGGCGTGGTGGCTCGAGTAGCGGACCGCGTGGCGGTGATGTACGCGGGGGAGATCGTGGAAACGGGCACAGTGGCCGAAGTGTTCGAGGCGCCTCTGCACCCTTACACCCAGGGCCTGCTGGAGTGCATCCCCATTCCCGGGCTCACCAAGCCAGGGGAGCACCTGGGCTCCATCCCCGGGCTGGTGCCCACCCTGATGGGCAATCTGCGAGGCTGCCAGTTCGCAAGCCGCTGCACCTACGCTACGGAGCCCTGCCGGAGGGACGAGCCGCCAGTGAACGATCTGGACGGGGGGCGCAGCTACCGCTGCGTGCTCCCCCTGAAGGAAGTGAAAAAGAACTCCCGCGTACTTCTCAAGAGCAGGAGCTTCGCACCGGCGAAATCCAGCGCCCGCAAATCGGCACAAAGGGCGATCCCCAGGACGGCCAAGAGGAGGGCGGCTGGGAAACGGAAGGCCAAATGATCACGCCGGTACTGGAAACCCGCGAGGTACGGCGCACGTTCCTGCTGCCCGGCGGCCTGTTCCGGGCCAGGCGGCCCTTGCATGCGGTCAACGGGGTCTCGATCAGCGTGGAGAAGGGGAGCGTGCTGGGCTTGGTGGGCGAGTCGGGCTGCGGCAAGAGCACCTTGGCCAAGATGTTACTGGGGCTGCTCAAGCCAACCGGCGGCGAAATCCTGCTGGACGGCGACCCTATTTCCGGCTGGAACCGCAGGGAGGTCACGCGCCGCATCCAACCGGTCTTCCAGGACCCGTACTCCTCCCTCAATCCGCGCAAATCCGTGGGCTCCATCATCTCACTTCCCTTGCGGGCGCACGGAATCGGCGCTTCCAGAGACATGCGAAAGCGTGTGGAGGAAATGATGGATTTGGTCGGGCTGGCCCGCCGCTTCCACGACCTTTACCCCAATCAGCTTTCCGGCGGCCAGCGGCAGCGGGTGGCCATCGCCAGGGCGCTGATCATGCGCCCCGAGGTGGTGATCTGCGACGAGCCCACTTCCGCCCTGGACGTATCGGTGCAATCGCAGATTCTCAACCTGTTGCAGGACCTGCGCAGCGAACTTTCCCTCACCTATATCCTGATCTCGCATAACCTGGCGGTGGTGGAACACATGGCCACCAACGTGGCCGTGATGTACCTGGGACGGATCGTGGAGCAGGCGGACACCCTGCAGTTGTTCCGGAATCCCCGTCATCCCTACACGCGGGCGCTGCTGGCTTCCGTGCTCACGCCCGAGCCCGGCCTGGGCGTTCCCGATACCCATCTTGGCGCGGCCTTCCCCGACCCGGTCGATCCGCCTTCCGGCTGCACCTTTCATCCCCGCTGTGCTGAAGCATTGCCGGATTGCAGCCGCGTGGTCCCGCAACCCATCCCCATGAACGGAGTCAAAGTGGAATGCCACCTGTATGCGGAGGGGCGGAAACCCCGCACCCGCAAGCGGAAACGATGAGCCACGCCGGTGCCTTCCACGGAATACCCAAGTTGAGCGCGTGACAATTAGTTTAGAATGATCACCGTTGAACTTCCGACGGCGAAACGGTGCATCCAGCCTGCTTCCGCATGGAACTCGAGTCGTGGGGACTCGATAGTGGAACCGGGGCGTTGGTCCAGCTGGGCCTCTCCTGTAACTGCCCATCTAAAATCCGAATGGTCAGGGCCATCCGGACAAAGCCTGTCGGCCGCATCTATGGTTTGGTCTCCAGTTCCAAATTCGGCGTGACCAACCGGGCGGAGAGGAAGTCCAGCCCCCGCGCCACGGCCATGGTCGCCCCCCCACACCTGCTCCGCACACGGGCGTCCGAATCCCTCGGCGAGGGCCATTCGGGTTCAACCCACGCCGGTTGAAGGCGGTGCACAGAACACGGAGGAGACGGAGAAATCAGGTAGATTTGTGCGGAATCCGGCCGCGGGGAATGCGGAAGATTGCGCGGGGGAGATCGGGTGGGGGTCGGACTACTTTTTACGAAAAAAAGACCGCCCAGGGTGCCCCGGCCGGTAGGACTTAGGAGGAAAAAAGCCCACGAGCGGAGTTGAACCGCTGACCTACGCATTACGAATGCG
>CBDUSX010000349.1:0-3311 GCA_965369935.1 uncultured bacterium | reverse complement strand
TGGCGCCCCATTACGAGCAGTGGGAAAAGGACGGGGTGGTCTCCCGCGAGGTATGGCGGAAGGCCGGGGCGCAGGGCTTCCTGTGCATGGCGGCGGCGGAGGAATTCGGCGGGGCGGGCAACCCGGACTTCCGTTACAACGCCATCATCAACGAGGAGATCGCGCGCATCGGCGCCAAGGGCGCGGCCTTCACCCTGCACAACGACGTGATCTTCCCCTATCTCCAGCGCTACCTGAACGACGAGCAGAAGCGGCGCATCATGCCCAAGCTGGTCTCCGGCGAGATCATCACCGCCATCGCCATGACCGAGCCCGGCACGGGCAGCGACCTGGCCGGCGTGCGCACCACCGCGGTGGACAAGGGGGATCACTATGTCGTCAGCGGCCAGAAGACCTTCATCACCAACGGCATCCTCAACGACTTGGTGATCGTGGTGGCCAAGACCGACAAGGAGCAGGGCCACCGGGGCGTGAGCCTGATCATGGTGGAGCGCGGCATGGAAGGCTACGAGCGCGGGCGCAACCTGGAAAAAATCGGCCTGAAAGCCCAGGACACCGCCGAGTTGTTCTTCAACGACGTGAAGGTGCCCAAGGAAAACCTGCTGGGCGAGGAAGGGCGCGGCTTCTATTACCTGATGGAAAACCTGCCCCAGGAGCGCCTCAGCGTGGCCGTGAATTCCGTGGCCGCCGCGGAGACCGCCCTGGACTGGACGGTGAAGTACTGCAAGGAGCGCGAGGCCTTCGGCAAGCCCATCGGTTCCTTCCAGGCCAACCGCTTCAAGCTGGCCGAAATGAAGACGGAAATCTCCATCGCCCGCGTGTTCGTGGACCGCTGCGTGATGGAGCACAACTCCGGGGAGCTGACCGTGGAGGAGGCGGCCATGGCCAAGTGGTGGTGCTCCGAGCTGCAAAAGCGGGTGGTGGACACCTGCCTGCAACTGCACGGCGGCTACGGCTACATGATGGAATACCCCATCGCCCGCGCCTACCTGGACGCCCGGGTGGCCACCATCTACGCCGGCACCACCGAAATCATGAAGGAAATCGTCGGCAGAAGCATGGGGTTTTAGGCTGTGTCTGAAACGGGTGCAGGGGCCCGCGGCCCCTGCTGGGGGTTGTCAGGGGACATCGCCCCCTGACCCCCGCCCATGGTGTCTCCGTCCCAACCCCCCTCACGCGCCGGGCAGGGGGGGCAGGTGGCTGTGAAGGAACCACCGCTCGATCATGATTTTGCGCGCGAACCACTTGGTCTGCATGAGGGAGCCGGCGATCCAGCGCTTGAAGCCCATGGGCAGGCGCTCGATCAGGCCGTCCTGAGGCTCCCGCTTTCCGAGGCGCTGGATGAGCGCATCGTAATACGGCGTCAGGTTGTCCCGGCTATAGTCGCCCTCGGCCGCCTCGATGGCGCGGGCCGCCAGCAGAGCCGACTCCACCGCGGGGCGGATGCCCTCCCCGCTTTCCGCATAGGCCAGGCCCGCCGCGTCCCCGATCAGGAGCGCGCCGTCCCGCACCACCTCGCGCAGGGCATGGTGGTGCAGCAGGTAGGCGTGGCCCTTGAACTTGGTTGGAATGTCCGCCGGCAGCCGGCCCGTTGCGATCAGGTGCTCGCGGAAGGCCTGCACGTGGGTGGAAAGCTGCCCGCTGTCTTCCCGGCCCAGGCCGACGTTGAGGAAGTCGCCTTTGCGGAACACCCAGCCATAGCCGTTCAACTCGGGCAGGAAGAACAGCTCCGGCACTTCCGGCGCGACCCGGCAGGCGGCCTTTTGCGCGGGCGTCATTTCGAACTCGATCTCCTGGGCCGCGACCACCTGCTCCGCGCCGGCGGGACGTGCGCCGAGCATGCGGGCCACCGGGCAGAAGTGGCCGCCCGCCCCCACCACCAGCCCGGCCCGCAGCTTGCCGTTGACCAGCCAGCCCGCGCCGTCGCGCTCCAGGGACTTCAGTTCATGGCCCAGCAGCAACTCGGCCCCGCAGCGGTCTAGGAGAAAATGGTCGAATTCGATGCGGCGGATGCCGTAACTGACGGGCTCGCCCGGGTAGTGGAACTCCTGTTGGCCGCGGCCCAGCAGGCTGATCCGGAAGCCGGTGATGGGCTGCAGGATGCGTTCCTTGCCGTAGGCCTGCACGTCCACCTGCAACGCCTGCATCACCTCCGGCGTCACCCAGCCCGCGCAGACCTTGTCGCGGGGAAACGTGCGCTTGTCCATCACCGCCACGGAGAGCCCGGAGCCGCGTAAAATCCAGGCCAGGGAAGACCCGGCCGGGCCGGCTCCCACGATCAGGACGTCACATCGTTGCATGGCCGAACCCGTTGCAACCTGCGTGGTTGACCCATCGCTTGCGCGCGGGCGGTACAGGTGCCGCGCCCAGGCTTGAGGGGCCGAGCGCGGGCGGCCCGCCGGCGCTCATTTGACCGGGTGGGCGTGGCTGAGCAGGAACTGCCCGTTGCCCACGTTGCGCCCCCCCATGACGCCGAACGTGGCGATGCAGAAGCGCAGGTAAAGATCCCAGATGCGGATAAAGCGCTCGTCAATGTCCGGGTTTGCGCGAATGGGGACGATGTTCCGCCAGAAGTTCCTGCGCCAGTCCTGCAAGGTGCGCTTGTAGTTCTTCCCGTTGAGGAACCAGGAGTCATCCAGCTTGAGATGCACCTGGTAGCGGCCCAATTCCTTGAAATGCCATTGCCGCCCGCCGGGAAAAATGTACTTGTTGAAAAAGACGTCCTCGGACAGGTCCGCCGCCTGCCGGACGATGCGGTTGTACGCGATGAAGTGCAGCAGCACCTTGCCGTCCGGCTTGAGGAAACTCGAGATCTTCTTCAGCGCGAGCTTGATGTTGCGGACATGCTCGAACAACCCGATTATCATGATCCGGTCGAACTGACGCTCAAATTTGAACTTGGCGAAATCTTCCTTGATGATGCGAAAGCGGTCGGTGTGGAAGGGATTTCCGGGCTCGTTCTGGCCGTCCGTGATGAAGTCAATCTGCACCTGACTCAGGTTCAGCGCCACGACCTTGCAGTTGGGGTAATTTCGCAGAATGTAGGAGGAAAGGGCGCCGAAGCCGCAGGCGATGTCGAGCACATGCTCTCCGTCCTTCAAACCAACCTTGCGGCAAAGATCGTCCATCATCTGCTCCTGGGCCTCTTCCAGGTTGGATGCGCCGTTCTCATAGAGCGCCATGGTGTACTTCATGGAGGGCCCCAGGAAATTTTCGAACAGCACCCGCGGCTTGTCGTAGTGGGTGCTCATCAGATGCTCGCTCTCCTCGGTGATGGACCCCACGCCTCCGCCCCATTCCGGCGGCAGCTC
>CBDUSX010000348.1:0-3316 GCA_965369935.1 uncultured bacterium | reverse complement strand
GCTGACGGTCATTCATGGAACCCGAAGAGACCATCATCGGCATTGACCTGGGCACCACCAACAGCCTCGCCGCGGCGGTGTCCGGGGAGGGGCCGCAGGCCCTGCGCCCGCCGGGGGGCGGCGAGGCGATCATCCCGTCCGTGCTGACCCGCCGGGAGGGGCGCTGGATCGTGGGGGCCGAAGCCCGCGAGCTCCGCACCACCCATCCCGAGGAGACCGTCTTTTCCGTCAAGCGCATGATGGGCCGGGACATCGAAGAACTGGAAGCGGACTTGGCCCGGCTGCCCTACCGGGTGGAGGCGGCCCAGCGAGGCCTGGTGAACGTGCGCGTGGGCTCCGAGGCGTTCACGCCCCAGGAGTTGTCGGCGGAAATCCTCAAGGAGGTGAAGCGCAACGCGGAGGCGGCCCTGGGCAGGCCGGTCGGCAAGGCGGTGATTACCGTGCCGGCTTACTTCGACGACGCCCAGCGCCAGGCCACCCGGGACTCCGGGCGCATCGCGGGCCTGGAAGTCGTGCGCATCATCAACGAGCCCACCGCCGCGGCCATCGCCTACGGGCTGGACGAGCGCAAGAAGGGGCTGGTGGCCGTGTACGACCTGGGCGGCGGCACCTTCGACGTATCCATCCTTCAGCTTACCGGCTCCGTGTTCAAGGTGCTGGCCACCCACGGCGACACCCGGCTGGGCGGCGACGATTTCGACGATGCCATCGCCGCGGAGATGCGGCGGCGGGTGGGCGGAAAGCATCCGGAGATGGAGTTGGACGATGCCCTCTCCCGCCAGCTTCTGCGCAAGACCGCGGAGTTGATCAAGATCGACCTCAGCCACGCCCTGGAAACCGAGTACAGCTTGGAGATTCCGGCGCGGGAGCTGAATTTCAAGGACCGCTTCGACGTGGGCACCCTGAACCACCTGATCGAGCCCTTCGTGGCCTCCACCCTGGAAAGCTGCTCCCAGGCCCTGGCCGCCGCGGGCAAGACGCCCGCCGACATAGACGAGGTGGTGCTGGTGGGCGGCTCCACCCGCGTGCCCCTGGTGCGCAAGGAAGTGGAGCGGTTCTTCGGCAAGGCCCCCAACATCTCCATCAACCCGGACGAGGTGGTGGCCGTGGGCGCGGGCATTCAGGGCCATCTGCTGGCCGGGGGGCGGCGCGACTACGTGCTGCTCGACGTGATTCCCCTGGCCCTGGGCATCGAAACCCTGGGCGGCACCTTCTCCAAGCTCATCACCGCCAACACCACCGTGCCCGCCCAGGCCACCGAGCTGTTCACCACCTATGCGGACAACCAGACCGGCGTGGACGTGAACATCTACCAGGGCGAGCGGGAATTCGTGAAGGACTGCCGCAGCCTGGGGCGTTTCGGGCTGCAGGACATCCCGCCCATGCCCGCCGGCCTGCCCAAGGTGGAGGTGACCTTCCTGGTGGATGCCAACGGCATCCTCACCGTCTCCGCCGTGGAACAACGCAGCGCCAAGGAAGCCCGCATCGAAGTCATCCCTTCCCACGGCCTGACCAGCGAGGAGATTGACCGCATCATGGAAGACTCCTTCGAGCACGCCATTGACGATCTCAACCAACGCCAGATGGTCGAGTTCCGCAACATGGCCGAGGCGGTGTTCCGCGGCATAGACAAGGCCTGGGAGCAGGCCAAGACCATCCTCCCGCCGCCCAAGCTGGAGCGCATCCGAGCACAAATGGAGGAAGTGAAAAAATCCGCGGGCGGAGAAAACCCGGTGGCCCTAAAACAGGAGATGGACAAGCTGGGCGAGCTGACCCGGCCCCTGGCCGACGCCATCATGAGCCAGGCCGCCCTCAGCGAGCTGCGCAAATTCTTCGACGAACACACCGCCGGGCAGGATTAGAACTCCGATTTTTTGAAATCCATATATGCGGGGGAAGCAACGCGAGACTCGTAGCGTTGCACTCCCCCGCGCCCCCGGAATCTTGCGAGGGAACAAGTCCCCCCGCGCCCCCCTTGCTGGGCAAAGTCGTTGGGCCATGCCCAACGACTTTGCGTTTGGATTGAAGGAATCTGTTCCCGAGCAATACGGGTGCAGGGCGTGTGCGCCCTGCCAGGGGGTGCAGGGGGACAGAGTCCCCCTGCAAGCCGCCCCCTACTCTGCCTTGACGACGCCTTTTTCGATCAGGTCGCTGATGCTCGCCTCGTCGTAGTCGAGGGCGGCGAGGATTTCGCGGGTGTGTTCGCCCAGCTTGGGGGCGCGGGTGGGGTGGCCGTTGCCGAAGCCGGTCATGTGAAAGGGCGGGCCGGAGACGCGCAGCTTTCCGTATTCCGGATCGTCAATTTCCTTGACGGCTTCCAGGGCGTCCACCTGCCCATCTTCCATCAGGTCGGCCAGGTTGTTGATGCGCGAGCTGGGCACTCCCGCATTGACCAGCAGTTCCACCAGGGATGCGGTCTCCCATTTTCCCGTGGCTTCGCTCAGCAGCGCCAGAAATTCCGGCTGGTTGGCCATGCGGCTCCGGTTGTCCTGGAAGCGCTCGTCGGGGATCATCCAGTCCAGTTCCAGGGCGCGGGCCAGCTTTTCCCACAGGTTCTGGTTGGCCGCGGCGATCAGCACGTAGCCGTCGGAGGTGGGAAAGGCCTGGTAGGGCGTGGCGCTGGCATGGGAGGAGCCCAGCTTTTTGGGCAGCATCCCGCCGTTGAGAAAGCAGGACATCTGAAGGGCCATCATGAACACCGCCGATTGCAGCAGGGAGCCCTCGATCAATGCCCCCTCGTTGCTCTCCTTGCGGCGGTAGAGCGCAGTCACCGTGGCCAGGGCGCCGAGGATGCCCGAGGACAGGTCGAGAAACGACACCCCGCTGCGCACGGGCTCCCCGCCCGGCACGCCGGTGAAGTCCATGATGCCGGAGTAGGCCTGGAGCAGGGTCTCGTAGCCCGGATACTTGGCCCGCGGGCCGCGCCGCCCGAAGGCGGAGATGGAGGTGAACACCAGCCCCGGATTGATCTCCTTCAACTCCGCGTAGCTGAGCCCGAACTTTTCCATGTCCCCGGTCTTGAAGTTCTCCACCAGCACGTCGGCGCCGCGCACCAGCTCCTTCACGATCTGCCGCCCCTGCTCCGTCTTGAGGTCTATGACGATGTCCTTCTTGTTCAGGTTCACCGCCAGGAAGGAGTCGCTCATGTCCTTGCTGAAGGGCGGCCAGGCGCGGGTTTCGTCCCCCTTGTGGTCCTCGACCTTGATCACCTCCGCGCCCAGGAAGGAAAGCAGCATGGCGCAAAACGGCCCGGCCAGCACCCGGGACAGATCAACCACCTTGATGCCGGCGAGCGGCAAAGAACCGGATTCCATAT